>DATMJT010000260.1:0-9199 GCA_035553735.1 Pilimelia sp. | reverse complement strand
GCCGTGCTGGGCGCCGGGGCGGCGGCCGTGACCCTGCGCCCGGGGCCGGTGGACGACTGGCTGGGCCGGGCGGGCTGGCCCGCCGGCGCGCAGCCCGGAACCGGCACCACCGCCGCGACGCCCCCGGAGCCGCCGCCCGACCCGGTGCTCGCGCCGGCGGACGGCAGCGGTCCGGCGCCCACGCCGGACGGCGTGCGGGCCGCCCTGGACCCGCTGGTGCGCGCCGCCGGCCTGGGCGGCCGGTTCGGCGTCACCGTGGTCGACGTCGCGACGGGGCAGACCCTGTACGCCCGCGGCCCCGACACCCTCACCGTGCCGGCCTCGACCACCAAGGTGGTGACCGCCGCGGCCGTGCTGGCCACCCGCGGCCCGGCGTACCGGATCCCGACCCGCGCGGTGGCCGGGGCCCGGCCCGGCGAGGTCGTGCTGGTCGGCGGAGGCGACCCGACGCTGGCCGCCGGCCGGGTCGGGGCGTACCCCGGCGCCGCCCGGCTGGACGCGCTCGCCGCCCAGGTCAAGAAGTCCCTCGGCGGGACCGCGCCGGCACGGGTGACCGTGGACGCCTCGCTGTACTCGGGGCCGGCACTGGGACCGGCGTGGGACGCCGACATCGCCACGGGCGGGTACGCGGCGCCGATCACCGCCCTGATGACCGACGGCGGGCAGGTCGACCCCAGGCAGCAGCCGCCCGCGGAGCGGTTCGGCGACCCGGACCTGGCCGCCGGCCGGGCGTTCGCCGCCGCGCTCGGGCTCACCGGGGCCGCGGTGCGCGGGGTGGCCCGGGGCGCCGCCCCGGCCCCGCCGACCGCGGCCGCCGAGTCGCCCGCCGGCCCGGACCCGACCCCGGACGTGTCCGGCGCCGCGCCCAGCGACGGGCCCGACCGATCGGGCCCGGCCGGCGGGCCGCCGCCGGGCACCGAGCTGGGCCGGGTGGAGTCCCCGCCGATGCTGCGGCTGGCCGAGATCATGCTTGCGGAGAGCGACAACGTACTGGCCGAGGCGCTGGCCCGGCAGGTCGCGCTGGCCCGCGGCGAGCCCGCCTCGTACGGCGGGGCCGCCGCGGCGGTGGACGCGGTCTTGGCGGAGCTGGGGCTGCCGGCGGACGAGAGCGCCCTGGCCGACGGCAGCGGCCTGTCCCGGGCCAGCCGGCTGACTCCCTCCCTGCTGACCGACCTGCTGGCGCTGGCGGCCAGCGGTCGCGAGCCGCGCCTGGCCGGGTTGTTCAGCGGGCTGCCGGTGGCCGGCTGGTCCGGCACGCTCGCCGGACGCTTCCAGGCCGCCTCGGGCACCGGCCGGGCCGGCGTCGGTGCGGTGCGGGCCAAGACCGGCACGCTTCAGGGGGTGAACGCCATGGCCGGCGTCGCGGTCACCGCGCAGGGCCGGGTGCTGGCCTTCGCGCTGCTCGCCGACGGCGTGCGGATCGGGCACTGGGACGCCCAGGCGGGCCTGGACGCGATCGCGGCCCGGCTGGCCCGCTGCGGCTGCCGGTAGCGCCCCGGCTGGTCCGCGGCGGCCGCGGTGGGGACCGGCCCGCTCGCTCGGCCGGCGCCCCGGTCGGGCCCGGGTACGGTGGGCCTATGACGCAGCTCGTCGACTGGGATCTGGCCGCCGCCACCGCGGGCGCCCTGGGCAAGTCCGGCCCCCGGGTGACCTACGCCGAGGCCGCCGAGGTCGTGGCCGAGCTGCGGCGGCTCAGCGGCGAGGCGGTCGCGCACGTGGGCGCGTACACGGGGCTGCGCGCCCAGGTCGACCACCCGCCGGTGCGGGTGGTGGACCGCCGGGACTGGACCGGTGTCAACATCACCGGCCTGCGGGAGGTGGTCGCCCCGCTGCTCGGCCGGCTGACCAGCGGCAAGACGCCGGGCGCGCTCGGCGCGGCCGTCGGCTCTCGGCTGACCGGGGTGCAGGCCGGCACGGTGCTGGCCTACCTGTCCGGCCGGGTGCTGGGCCAGTACGAGGTCTTCTCCACCGACCCGGGCCAGCTGCTGCTGGTCGCCCCCAACATCGTGGAGGTGGAGCGCAAGCTGGGCGCGCGCCCGCACGACTTCCGGCTCTGGGTGTGCCTGCACGAGGTCACCCACCAGGTGCAGTTCACCGCCGTGCCGTGGATGCGCGCCCACTTCCTCGGCGAGGTGCAGGCGTTCGTCGACGCCTCCCAGACCGGTGCCGAGCAGCTCGCCGACCGGGTCCGGCGGGGGGTCTCCGCGCTCGCCGAGGCGGTGCGCGACCCCGACAGCCGGGTCTCCGTGCTCGACCTCGTGCAGACCCCGGCGCAGCGCGAGGTGCTGGACCGGCTCACCGCCCTGATGACCCTCCTGGAGGGGCACGCCGAGTTCGTGATGGACGGCGTCGGCCCGCAGGTGGTGCCGACCGTGGAGGAGATTCGCGCCAGGTTCAACCGGCGGCGGCAGGCCGCGAACCCGGTGGAGCGGGTCATCCGCCGGCTGCTCGGCATCGAGGTGAAGATGCGCCAGTACGCCGAGGGGCGCCGCTTCGTGCACGGCGTGGTCGACCGGGTGGGCATGACCGGCTTCAACCGGGTCTTCAGCTCGCCGCTCGCCCTGCCCCGGCTCGACGAGCTGGCCGACCCGGCCGCCTGGGTGGCCCGGGTGCACGGCGCCCCGGCCGCCGCCTGAGCCCGCGGCAGCCGTTCGGCAGCCGTGGCCGCCCTACCGCCCGCCGTCGCCGCGCTGCGCACCGCGGTGCGCCGCCAGCTGACCGCGCAGCTGGGTCCCGGGCGGGCCCCCGTGCTGGTCGCCTGCTCCGGCGGCGCGGACTCCCTGGCGCTCGCCGCCACCGCCGGGTTCGTCGCGCCGCGGCTGGGCCGGCGCCCCGGCCTGGTGACCGTGGACCACGGTCTGCAGCCCGGCTCGGCCGAGCGGGCCCGGGAGGTGGCCCGGTGGGCCCGCGGCGCCGGCCTGGAGCCGGTGGAGGTGGCACGGGTGGCGGTGCCGGAGCGCGGCGCGGGCGGGCCCGAGGCCGCCGCGCGGCAGGCCCGGTACGCCGCCCTGGTGTCCGTGGCCGGACGGCTGGGTGCGGCGGCGGTGCTGCTCGGGCACACCCGCGACGACCAGGCCGAGACCGTCCTGCTGGCGCTGGCCCGGGGCGCGGGCCCGCGGGGCCTGGCCGGGATGCCCGCCCGGCGCGTGGTGGACGGCGTCCTGCTGCTGCGCCCGCTGCTCGGCGTGGACCGGGCGCAGACCCGGCAGGCGTGCGTCGACCTGGGGCTGCGGCCCTGGGCCGACCCGCACAACGCCGACCCGGCGTACGCCCGGGCCCGGGTGCGGGCGACGGCCCTGCCCGCGTTGGTGGCGGCGCTCGGCCCCGACGTGGTCGCCAACCTGGCCCGCACCGCGGAGCTGGTGGCGGCCGACACGGCGGCGCTGGACGCGCAGGCGGCCGAGGCGCTGGCCGGCGCGGTTCTGGCCGACGGGCTGGCCGTCGCCGCCGTGCGGGAGCTGCCGCCCGCCGTCCGCGGGCGGGTCCTGCACCGCTGGGCGCGCGACCTGGGCGCGCCGGGCGCCGCGCTGGGCCACCGGCACGTCGCGGCGCTGGAGGCGCTGGTCTGCCGGTGGCGCGGGCAGGGCCCGGTCCACCTGCCGGGCGGGATCGCGGTGGCCCGGGTCGGCAACCGGCTCGCCGCCCGGTGAGGATGGCGGCCATGCCGTCCGCCCCGCCACCGCCGGGCCCCGTGCCGCGCAGCCCGGTGTACGCGCCGCACGGCGCGGTGGCCACCAGCCAGCCGCTGGCCGCCGCCGCCGGCCTGGCGGTGCTGCGCCGCGGCGGCACCGCGGTGGACGCCGCCGTGGCCACCGCGGTCGCGCTGACCGTGCTCCAGCCGACCTCCACCGACATCGGCGCCGACCTGTTCGCGATCGTGTGGGACGGCTCCCGCCTGCACGGCCTGAACGCCTCGGGGCGCGCACCGGCCGCGCTCACCCGCGACGCGGTGCTCGCCGCGACCGGCGGCCGACCCGTGCCGGCGAGCGGCGCGCACGGCGGCGCGCAGGCCACCGACCCGTACGGCGTGCTGCCCGCCCGCGGCTGGCTGCCGGTCACCGTGCCGGGGGCGCCGGCCGGCTGGCGGGACCTGCACGCCCGGTTCGGTGCGCTGCCCTTCGCCGACCTCTTCGCCGACGCGATCGCGTACGCCGAGCGCGGCTTCCCGGTCTCGCCGCGGGTGGCCGCCGCGTGGGCGCGGGCCGCCGCCGCGTACGCCGGCCTGACCGGACCGGAGTTCGCGGAGTGGGCGCGGGTGTTCACGGTCGACGGCCGCCGGGCGCCGCGGGCCGGGCAGTGGTGGCGCAACCCCGACGCGGCCCGGACGCTGCGCCGCATCGCCGACACCGGGGCGGCCGATCTCTACGCCGGCGACCTGGCCGCCCGGCTGGACGCCTTCGCCCGCCGCACCGGCGGCCTGCTCACCGCCGCGGACCTGGCCGCCCACGCCGGGGAGTGGGTGGACCCGGTCGCGGTGGACTACCGCGGGCACCGGGTGTGGGAGCTGCCCCCCAACGGCCAGGGCCTGGCCGCGCTGATCGCGCTGGGCATCCTGGACGGGCTGGAGCTGTCCGGGCTGCCGGCCGGCGAGCGGCTGCACCGGCAGATCGAGGCCGTGAAGCTCGGCTTCGCCGACGCGCACGCCTACGTCGCCGACCCCGCGCACCGCCCGGTGCCGGTCGACGCGCTGCTGGACCCGGGCTACCTGGCCGCGCGCCGGGAGCTGGTCGGCGAGCGGGCGGGGACGCCGCCCGCCGGCGAGCCGGCCCGCGGCGGCACGGTCTACCTGTGCACGGCGGACGCCGACGGCCTGATGGTCAGCCTGATCCAGTCGAACTACCAGGCGTTCGGCTCGTTCGTGGTGCTGCCCGGCGCCGGCTTCGGGCTGCAGAACCGAGGTGCCGGGTTCTCGCTCGACCCCGCCCACCCGAACGTGGTGGCCCCCGGCAAGCGGCCGTTCCACACGATCATCCCGGGCTTCCTGACCCGGGGCGGCGAGCCGGTCGGCCCGTTCGGGGTGATGGGCGGGCACATGCAGCCGCAGGGGCACGTGCAGCTGCTCTGCGCGACGCTGGACGACGGGCTGGAGCCGCAGGCGGCGCTGGGCGTACCGCGCTGGTACTGGCACGCCGGCCGGGAGGTGGCGGTGGAGCCGGAGTGGGCCGGGGCCGCGGTGGCGCCGCTGCGGCGTCGCGGGCACGCGGTGCGGGTGGCGGGCGACCGGGAGCTGTTCGGCGCCGGCCAGGCCATCTGGCGGCTGCCCGGGGGCGGCTACGTGGCGGGCTCCGAGCCGCGCGCCGACGGACTCGCGGTCGGCTGGTGACCGGCGGGCCGCCGGGCGTGGTCGCGCAGCGCCGGGGCCAGCAGGTCGTACGCGGGCTCCAGGGGCGGCACGGGGGCGCCGGCCAGGCGGGCCAGGCAGCGCCAGCGCAGCGGCGCCACCAGGGCGGCGGCCACCACGGCCGGGCGGAGGTCGGCCACCGCGGCCGGGCCGGGGTGGTCGGCTCCCGTGTGGTGGTCCGCTCGGGTCGGGTGGCCTGCTCGGGCCCGGTGGTCCGCTCCGGCCGGGCCGGGGCCGTCCTGCGCGGCGCGGGCATCGGCGGCCAGCTGCGCGGCCAGCCGGGCCTCCAGGTCGGCGTACCGCTCCCGCACCCAGGTCTGCAGGGCGGGGCTGGACCGGAACACCCGCGCCGCCTCGGGATGCGGCGCGGGCGGCCCCGCCGCGGGATCGGCGCCGGGCGGGCCCGCCCCGGGTCCGGCGTCCGCGCCGCCGGACCCGGCCCCGGGCGCCCGCGCCCCGAACCGGGCCAGCGCCTCGAACGTCGACTCCCCGGGCGCCCGCCCGCGCACGGCCTCCGCCGCGGTCGCCGCCCGGCCCGGTGTGACGCACCGACGGACCGCCTCGTAGACCGACTCGCCCACCGCCCGGCCCGCGACCGCAGCGAGCAGGCCCTCCTCCACCGGTGTCCGGCCGCCGAAGAACAGCAGCTCCTTGCTGGGGAAGTGGCCGGTCACCGTGCGCGTCGAGCGGCCGGCGAGGGCGGCGATGGCGGCGAGGGTCACCGCCTCGAAGCCGTGCCGCGCGAACAGCTCGTGCCCGGCGGCGACGATCTGCGCGACCGGGTCCGGTCTCCGGCGGTCCTGCGGGTGCACTAATCGGACGTTACGGGCGCCCGGCGCGCTCCGGCGCGATTTCCGGCGGGTGGGGTCGCCGGGCCGCCGCCCCGCCGCCGGCCCGCCGCAGCCGTACGGCAGGCTTAGGGCCATGGCTGAGGGCTCCTGGTACGACGCCGACATCGACCACGTGATCATCTCCGAGGCGCAGCTCCAGGAGAAGACCGCCGAGCTGGCCAAGCAGGTGGCCGCCGACTACGCCGGGGTGCGCGACGGCCTGCTGCTGGTCTGCGTGCTCAAGGGCGCCCTGATGTTCATGGCGGACTTCGCCCGGGCGCTGGGGCGGCACGGCCCGGCGGCCGAGCTGGAGTTCATGGCCGTGTCCTCGTACGGGCAGGGCACCACCTCCTCGGGTGTGGTGCGGATCCTCAAGGACCTCGACCGGGACATCGCCGGCCGCCACGTGGTGGTGGTCGAGGACATCGTCGACTCGGGGCTGACGCTGTCCTGGCTGCTGCGCTACCTGGCGTCGCGCTCGGCCGCCAGCGTCGAGGTGGTCGCGCTCATGCGCAAACCCGACGCGGTCAAGGTGTCGGTGCCGGTGAAGTACGTCGGCTTCGACATCCCCAGCGAGTTCGTGGTCGGCTACGGGCTGGACTACCGGGAGCGCTACCGGGAGCTGCCGTTCGTCGGCGTGCTGCGGCCCGAGGTCTACGCCCGGCCCTGAGCCGGCCGGTCCGGCCCGCCGGGCGGTCTCCGGCCCGCCGGGCGGCCGGCCGGTCCGGCCCGCCGGGCGGCGCGGGGCGGCCGGACTGTTCGCGCAGAGCGGACGCCGCGCCGCCGGCGTCGGCGTTCCCGCTGGCGGCGCCGCCGGCCCGGAGTAGGGTGCCAGGGAGCGTCGGTTCCGCGGACAGATGCCGCAGCCCGGTCCCCAGCCGATACGGTGTACCGTCGAATGACCGGTTCCGCGGCGCTCGCGGCGCCGTGCTCAGACGGTCTGGACATCGATCAGGAGGGTCCGGGCGCTGGTCGCCCGACAACAGCATGGAACGTACGCGTTTCTTCCGTAAACCGGTGGTCTGGATCATCCTGGTCGTCATCGGCGCGATCTCGCTTGGGTCGCTGTTCACCGGGGAGCCCAACTACCACCGGGTGGAGACCTCGGTCGCTCTGGAGCGGCTGGGCAAGGGCGGCATCGCCGAGGCGGTGGTCCGTGACAAGGAGCAGACACTCCAGCTGGACCTGAAGTCCAGGGAGAAGTTCGGCGACACCACGACCGACAAGATCGAGGCGCAGTTCCCGGCCGAGGTCGCCGACACGATCTGGCAGCGTGTGGTCGCGGCCGACGACGCCGGGCGGATCGAGGGCCCGGTCGACACGGAGGTGACCGAGGAGAGCATCCTCGTGTCGCTGCTGGTCAACCTGCTGCCCATCGCCATCCTGGTGATCCTGCTGCTGCTGTTCATGTCGCAGATGCAGGGTGGCGGCTCCCGGGTGCTCAACTTCGGCAAGTCCAAGGCCAAGCTGGTCAGCAAGGACATGCCGAAGACCACGTTCGCCGACGTGGCCGGCGCCAACGAGGCCGTCGAGGAGCTGCACGAGATCAAGGACTTCCTGCAGAACCCCGCGAAGTACCAGGCCCTCGGCGCGAAGATCCCCAAGGGCGTGCTGCTGTTCGGCCCGCCCGGCACCGGCAAGACGCTGCTGGCCCGCGCCGTGGCCGGCGAGGCCGGAGTGCCGTTCTACTCCATCTCCGGCTCCGACTTCGTGGAGATGTTCGTCGGCGTCGGCGCCTCCCGGGTGCGCGACCTGTTCGAGCAGGCGAAGGCCAACGCCCCGGCCATCGTCTTCGTCGACGAGATCGACGCGGTCGGCCGGCACCGCGGCGCCGGCATGGGCGGCGGCCACGACGAGCGCGAGCAGACCCTCAACCAACTGCTGGTCGAAATGGACGGCTTCGACGCCAAGGGCGGGGTCATCCTCATCGCCGCCACCAACCGGCCCGACATCCTCGACCCGGCCCTGCTGCGCCCCGGCCGCTTCGACCGGCAGATCGCCGTGGACACGCCGGACATGGAGGGTCGCAAGGCGATCCTGCGGGTGCACGCCAAGGGCAAGCCGTTCACCCCGGACGTGGACCTGGACGCCGTCGCCCGGCGCACCCCGGGCTTCACCGGCGCCGACCTGGCCAACGTGATCAACGAGGCCGCGCTGCTGACCGCCCGTACCGACAAGCGGGCGATCTCCAACGATGCGCTGGAGGAGTCGATCGACCGGGTGGTCGCCGGCCCACAGCGGCGCACCCGGGTGATGAGCGACCACGAGAAGAAGATCACCGCGTACCACGAGGGCGGGCACGCCCTGGTGGCCGCGGCGCTGCCCGGCACCGACCCGGTGCACAAGATCACGATCCTCCCGCGCGGCCGGGCCCTCGGCTACACGATGGTGCTGCCCGACGAGGACAAGTACTCCCAGACCCGCTCGGAGATGCTCGACAAGCTCGCCTACATGCTCGGTGGCCGGGCCGCGGAGGAGATGGTCTTCCACGACCCCACCACCGGCGCCGGCAACGACATCGAGAAGGCGACGTCGCTGGCCCGGGCGATGGTGACGCAGTACGGCATGACCGAGCGGCTCGGCGCGATCAAGCTGGGCGACACCAACGGGGAGCCGTTCCTGGGCCGCGACCTCGGCCACTCGCGCAACTACTCCGAGGACGTCGCCGCGATCGTCGACGAGGAGACCAAGCGCCTGCTCGCCACCGCGCACCAGGAGGCCTTCGACATCCTCGAGGAGAACCGCGACGTCCTCGACTCGCTGGTGCTCGCGCTGCTCGAGAAGGAGACGCTCGACAAGGAACAGGTCGCGGAGGTCTTCCAGCCGCTGCGGCGCCGTCCTCCGCGGCCGGCCTGGACCGGGTCCCCGGCTCGCGAGCCGTCGCGGATCCCGCCCGTCGACCTGCCGAAGGCCGCGGCGAACGGCACCGCACCGGAGCAGCCCTCGGGCACCACGATCATCACGCCTCCCTCGTCGGGCGGTGACATCCACGGGACCCCGCCAACCGGTGGTGGGCCCGCGTGAGCCT
>DATMJT010000259.1:0-10535 GCA_035553735.1 Pilimelia sp. | reverse complement strand
AACCCGACCTACCTCCCCCGCCTCACGCAGGTCCTGCGGCTCAGCACCGCACGAAGCTACCGGCTCACAGTCGCTGGCACGGCGCACCTCACCTTCACCGACGCCCCGCTCTACCTGCCGCCCGTGCCGGCGCTCGTGGGGTCCCTTGGCCGTACGGAGGGCCCTCGCCTCACCGCCGCCGCCTGCCTGGCGTTTCTCGACCCGATCCTGCGAGGGAGGCCCGACGGCCTGACCGCCGTGCTGGGCCGGTACGGCGAGCTGAGCGTCCATCACGCCGGCGGTGGTCGGTGACGACGCCCTACCCCGGCAGCACCAGCGGTTGCCCGAGGACGGCGGGCAGGCCGGGACGCCGCCGGCGGACCTGCCCGGTGGCCGGGTTCACCGCGGCGGTGCTCTCCCCGCCGTCCACGCAGAACCAGGGCCCGCACCGGCCAAGCAGGCTCACCGGCCCGAGGAACCGCCAGCGCGGCCGCAGGGTCGCCCAGTCGTGTCCGACCAGCTGCGCTTCGGTCCCGTCATCGGCGAGGACCAGCACGTCGTCGCCAGAGCGGTACGCCTGCGTCACCCGCGGCGGGTCGACCAGCGGCCGGCGCTGCCGGGTGGCGGGTGTCGTCGGCCAGGGCCAAGTGACCCACGCCTGGAACGCCTGCTCGTCACGCCAGCGAGTGATGACGAGCCAGGTCGTCCGTGATGACCCTGCTGCGCTGAAGGCGTGAGCAGCAGGCTCCACCGCGGCGGACGGCTCGGCGCCGCACCGCGCGGGCGGACGAGGGCACCGGAACACTGCTGAGGCTTGTCCTGCCAGGCGTGCCGGCACCTCTGTCGCCCCGCCTTGCCGCGATCGTGGACACGCTCCCCGTTCAGCCGGACTCCCGTGTCCTGGAGATGGCATGCCGGCCGGACGGCCCGGCCCCAGCGTCCATGCCCGCTCGGAGACGGACCACGCTCCGAGCGGCTGAAGGGTTCGGCTTGAAGGTCGCTGAACAGCGCGGAATATCAGTGTCGATTCGTGCGACGATGTGTTCAGATTCGTCTGGTACGAACGCATGGGCTGCGCGCTAGGCGCTCCGCCCGGGAGGCAACCCTTTGGGAAACCACGTTGCGGACATCGGGCCAGCCGTGGCCGAGGTCAACCGCGCGTACGGCCGGCCCGCGATGGTGGCCGGCCTGACCGACCCGGACCGGCTCTGGGCGGTCGGCGCCACGGGCGTACGGCGGCTGGGTGAGGCGGCGCCGGTCACGGTGGCCGATCCGTTCCATATCGGCTCGATCACCAAACCGATGTCGAGCATGGTGATCGCGTCGCTGGTCGAGCAGAAGCTGCTGGCGTGGACCACCACGCCGGCCGAGCTGTTCCCGGAGGCGGCCGCCGGCATGCACCCGCGGCTGCGCGACACCACGATCGCCGCGTTGCTGTCCCACCGGTCAGGGCTGGCCGGCTTCACTACCGCCGGGGAGTGGACTGCGTTCGCCGGCTGGGATGACCCGCCGACCGGCCAGCGGGAGCGGTTCGCCCACCGGGTGCTGGCCGCGCCGCCGGCCACCAGCCCGGGCGAAGTGCTCTACTCCAACGCCGGGTACACCGTCGCCGCGGCGATGGCTGAGCGCGTCACCGGCCGGGCCTGGGAAGACATGTTCCGCGCCCACCTGCTGGCGCCGCTGCGGATGTACAGCGCCGGCTTCGGCTGGCCCGCGTACGCCGCGGCCGACGCGCCCGTTGGTCATCTGGAGACCGACGCGGGGCTACGGCCCGTCGACGAGGAGAAGTCGATACCGCCGAGCCCGCTGTTGGCCGCACCGGGAGACACCCACATGAGCGTTGCGGACCTGGCGACGTTCGGCCGCGCATACCTCAACGGCATGCTGGGGCGCGACGCCGGGATCGAGCCGGGCGTGATCCGCTCGCTGCACCGCGCCGTCGGCCTCGACGAGGGTGACGACCCGCACCTGATCTTCGCCGGCAGCGCCGGCACCTTCTTCGCGGTGCTCATCGTACGGCCGGTGCGGCGGCGGGCCATCGCCGTGATGGCCAACGCCGGTGACGATGACCACCGCATCGGCCAGGTCATCGACCAACTGGTCGAGATCGTCACCCGCGCCTAGGGACGGGTTCCCAGGCGGTCAGCGCGACATCCTGGTGGTCTCGCCGGTCGGTGTCACCGGCGT
Organism: Pilimelia sp.; assembly: GCA_035553735.1. GTDB lineage: Bacteria > Actinomycetota > Actinomycetes > Mycobacteriales > Micromonosporaceae > DATMJT01. The sequence continues at coordinate 8,369 of DATMJT010000259.1, read as the reverse complement.
GGCTGCCAGGACCCGCAACCGGCTGGTCAACAAGATCAACCCATGGAACGTCGTCGTACCCGTTACGGCGCACCTTCTCGTGGCCGGCGACCTTGTGCGCCGACAGCAGGGCGAAGTCCCTCACCATGGTCGAGAGCATGATCCGCTGTACGGAGCCCCAGTTGCAGCCGACGGCCCGAGCGGCGCCGCAGCCCGTGACGTACCCGGAGGTGCACCCCACCGGCGTGCCGCTGCCGGTGGTCTCAACGCCGTTGCCCCAGAAGGCGGCCCCCGGCGGATGTCGGCGGCGCGGCTGGCACAGGAAGCGGTGATGTAGTAACGCCACGTCGGGACGGCAAGCCGCACCGACCGCTCGGGAACGGCCTTCTCGGCCTCACCGGGAGCCTCGCCGGTGACGAAGACGGGGGTCGGGCGTTCCTGGTGGAACTCCGGCGCGCCAACTGGCGCCGCGGGCGCGAAGATCGCGAGCCCGGTGAGCGCGACGACAAGCGTCCGCACGATTCGGGACATGGGGACTCCTTCGAGGGGCGCGGTGGCGAAGGCCACATCGACCAGCCTGCCGCGCGCGCCCTCCGCCAACGATTGCCCGGACAGGTGGGTGGGCATGTGTGTCGCGTGACATCCGCACCCCAGCAGCTTGCGCCTGCCCTAGCGATCGACGCCCGCCTCACCGAGCTCGAGCGCAGCGTGGACCTGCTGCTCAACGTCACGCCGGTCAACGCAGCAGAGGCTTGGGCGGACTTCGAGCGGAGCGACTTCGGCACCGGACCCACGCTTCGTCTCAGACCGCTGGAGTTCGAGCCTGACCTGGTGCGACGCGACCTGTACAACCTGGAGATCGAGAACGTCACCGACCCTGCGCTGAACACCCTTTTCAGGGCGAAGCGGGACGAGATAGCGAGACAGATCACGGCCTTGGAGGACCGCGACACGTCACGGTTCGTACACGGGTCGCTGCAGCTCTACGGAGGGATCACCCAGTCTCTGGCGTCTGCCGCGGAGGAGTTGCTGACGACGGTCCCAGCTCAACCTCCCACCGTCCCCAGCGTCACCGCCGGGGCGTTCGCCGAAGCAGCTCGTGCGGAAATCGACCGTTATCGTGCCGTGTACCCAGGTTTCCCGATGCACATCGACCTCCGTGACGACATCTCCGAGCTGATGGTGTCGTTCGGCCGACTGCTCATCCCCGAAGCCGCGACGTTCGGGCGGACCGGGTCGAGCCCCTGCTGCACCACGAGATCGGCACCCATGTCGTCACCTACCAGAACGGCGCCAGGCAACCCCTGAAGCTGCTGACGATCGGCCTGCCTGGCTACGACGAGACCCAGGAAGGCCTGGCGGTGCTCGCCGAGTACCTGAGCGGCGGGCTGGACCCTCGGCGTCTTCGCGTGCTCGCGGCGAGGGTTGTTGCCGTCGACAAGATGCTCGACGGCGCCGACTTCCTGGACATCTTCGAATCGTTGCGGACCGATCATTTGATGCCGCGGAAGACCGCCTGGACCATTGCCGCCCGGGTCACCGTCGCGGGTGGTTCAGTGAAGGACGCGATCTATCTTCGTGGAATCTCCCGCCTGCTTGAAGCTCTCGCCGAGGGCATCAGCCTCGACGCACTCTTCGTCGGCAAGCTTTCACTTGACCACATTCCACTGATCCAGGACCTGCTCGACCGCGGGGTGCTACAAGCACCCTGGGTCCGCCCACGCTGGTTGGACGTACCCGGCGCTCAGGAGCGCCTGGACAGGCTGCGCGCGGGCGCGTCGGTCACGGACCTCTATGAAGGATATAGGTCAGCATGAGGCTCGCATTTTTCGTCAACGACGTCGCCACCGAGATCGACGAGTACACCACGACGCGGCTGGCGAGGGCCGCGAGCCGGAGCGGGCACGAAGTCTGGTACATCGGGGTCGGAGACGTCGAACTCGGAGAGAGTGACGGGCGGCTCGTCGCCCGCGCTCATGTCGCGAAATTTCATGAGGGCGACACGCTCGAAAGCTTCATGACAGCCCTCAAGGACCGCGACGCCGAACGCATCGTCATGGACGACCTCGATGCCCTATTCCTGCGCAACGAATCGATCGACGACCTACAGCAGCGGCCGTGGGCAAGTCCGCTGGGTGCGGTCTTCGGCCAGATGCTCAAGGCTCGGGGCGTGACGGTGGTCAACGACCCGATGTCCCTCATACGCGCAACGAGCAAGCTCTACCTGGAAGAGTTCCCCGAGAAGATCCGACCGCGCTCGCTCGTGACGCGCGACCCTGCAGCGATCGAGCAATTCGTCGCAAAGGTCGGCCGCTCCGTGGTCAAGCCGTTGTACGGGGCCAAGGGCCGGAACGTGTTCATGGTCGAGGACGAGGCAGAACCGAACCTCGCTCAGATCACCGAGGCCGTGCTGCAGGACGGCTACGCCATCGTTCAGGAGTTCGTCGACGGCGGTGAGGACGGCGATGCCCGGATCTTCCTGCTCGAGGGAAAGCTCCTCGAGCGCGACGGGAAGGTGGCGGCCTTCCGGCGTGTGCCCATGGGCAACGACCTGCGCGCGAACATCAGCAAGGGCGGTCGCTCGGTTCCCCTTGAGATCGGTGCCGTGGAGCAAGGCGTCATCGACGCGATGAGCGAGAAGCTCGTGGCCGACGGCATGTTCTTCGTCGGCATCGACCTCATCGGCGACAAGGTCGTGGAGATCAACGCGGAGAGCCCGGGCGGGATGCAGAGCGTCGAAAGGCTCTACGACATCGACGTGTGCCCCACCGTGATCGAAGCCCTGGAACGCCGCACCGGCTCGAACTCCTGACGGTCTGTCATTCCTGAAGAAGCGGGGCCGTCAACCGGTCGGCCGGTCGGCGAGGTGCTTCGGGTGGCTCAGCGCCACCGCGTCGCAACCGTCGATCTCGTCCGGTGTGATGCCGAGCCGGTCGGCGGCCGCCCGGCGCTGGAAGTCCGCCGGGAAGAACCGGTCCTCTCGGGTAGTGAGTACCTTCGTCGGCACGTCCGGCCGGGCATCCTGAGGCCACGGCTCGTTCCACTCCGCGCTGACCGGTTCCCGGCCATGCGCCGCGGTAACCGGTGGTTCCCCACCGGTCCCCAGGACTTCCGCCGGGCATCGGGATCATCGGAGTGAGCAGGACGATCACCCACACAGGCACCGACTACGCAACGGCCCTGGGGGCGGGTCGCTACGGGCACGGCGGCTGGAAGGGGACGCCCGGAAAGTGCCTTTCCCAGTCGCTGCGGGTCAGCCTGGGCCACGCGACACCACAGATCCGGTCAGCCATTCGGGCGGTGTCGGTATGCCAGAGCTGCAGCGACCGATGCGGCCCCTGTCTGGAGTTGCCGATCGCGGCGAGCATCGCGCTCCCCCGGCTCACCGCCACCGCAAGGGTCCCGGTCCGTGCTCTCAGAGTGGAGGCCTCCTGGGGCTGCCGCGGCTGGCTCATGCTCCACAGTTTCACCGAGCTGTCGAGGCCCACGGCGAGCATGGTGCCGTCCGGGCTGAACGCCACATCCCGCGGTTGGGAACCGGTGCGGAGCTCCGTTACCAGGCGTGGGGCGTTCGCCTGAGCGACGTCCCAGATCCGGACCGTGTCATCGGTGTGTGCGACGGCGAACAGCCCGCCGACCGGACTCACGCTCACCGCCACCGTCGAAACGCCGGGCTGGACCGGCAACGCCAGGTCGACGACCAGGCCCCGCGGTACGCCGGCCGACAGCGTCGCCCGGAAGCGCGGATGCTCTCTGGCCGAGACGTCCCACAGGTCAACCTCACCGGCGAGGCCTCCGGTGGCCAGCGTCCGGCCGTCGGGGCTGAACGAGGGCGGACGTGGTAGCCCCACGCCTCCCGACGGCCGGGATGCCGACCGGCAGGCGTGGGGCTCGGTGAACTGCCATGCCAGGGGGCGCTAGCGGCGGCAGCGGGTGACGCCCGCGGCTTGGCCTGCCTGGAAGGTGGCGAACGCATTGTCGGCCGGGAACGCGTCGCTGTAGCGGAACGCGCCGCTGGGATTCTGGAGCTGTAGGAGGCGTTCCACCGGGTCGACGCCGCGGCGTTCCCACGTGGCGAGGTTCTGCCCGGCGGCGAGCAGGGCGAGGATGACCAGGCCGGTGGAGTTGGCGTCGCTTTCGGTGCCGAACGCCGTGGAGAAGGTGAATCCGCCATCGGGGCTCTGCTGCGTGCGCAGGAACGCCAAGGCGCGGGTGATGGGTCCGCGGCGGCCGTTGACGATCAGGGCGATCATCGCGACGGCGGTGGTGTTGGTATCGGTGGCCTGCGGCGGGATGTAGGCGCTCCACCCGCCATCGGGCTGCTGCTGTGCGGCCAACGCGCTCAGGGCACGGCCGGGTATCGGTTGGCCCGCGGCTCGCAACGCGATGAGCGCGTAGGCGTTCCCGGTGGGGTCGGGGTCGTACAGCCCGGTGTCGGGGTTGTACGCGTTGCGGACGCGGGCGACGAAGTCAAACCCGTTGGGTGCGGTCGTGGACCGGCCGGCGAGGATCAACGCGAGCAGGAGCTTCGCGGCGACTCCGGTGCTCTGCAGGTTGCCGGTCTGCGTGTAGATCCAGTCGATGGCGGACTTGCCGTTCCTGGTCACCCGCGACGGGTCGACACCGGAGGCGACCAGGGCGTAGACCGCGTCGGCGGTCGAGCTCTGCCCCACGCTGGGGAACGAGCCGTCGGGCTGCTGCTGGGTCCGGATGTAGGCAACCATCCGATCGATCGCGGCCCGGGGCGTACAGGTCGGCAGACATGCCTGCGTCGGTCCCGCCGGTACGGCCGGGATGGGCGCCGCGGTCACCGGCGCCGGGATCGAAACAGCGACGGTCAGGGCCGTCAGAACAATGAGGAGTCTTCGCATTGGTGCTCCTTGCCTCTGGTTGCAGGAGGAAATGCGGTGGGTGGTACAGCGCCGTCGTACCACAATGGCACCGGACAAACTCGCCGGGCAACGTCGTAACACCGACAGCCGGGTGGGACGGCCTGGGCGGGCACCGCACTGAGGGCAGGCCGGGAAGGTGGACCGCAGCGCCACAGGGCCGTCGCCCCCGGGCGGCGGGTTCGTTACATCTGGCGACAACCGCGGTGCGGTTGCCGGCAATCTGGTACGCCGCGGACCATCGGCACCGAGTGCCGTCGAGGTGGAGGGACGCCGCCAACTTCCGCTCCAAAGTAGAGCACCTCCTGCCCTTGTGGTAGGGGAGCTGAACGGATCACCAAGTTGACCGACCACCCTTGACTTCGGCGATTCGTCGGGGCAATGCTGACGTCACGCGACACGGGGGGATCATCGGTCCTTCGGAAGGAGAATCTGTGAACCGCACTCGGAGAGTGGCAGTGGCCGTTGTGGCCACCGCCGCTGCCTTGGCCGCCCCGCTGGCGTGGGCCTCCCCCGCACTCGCCGAGCCGCACACCGTGACCGTGACGGTCGGCCCGGTGAGCGCGCCGGGGGTCCCGGTCTCGGCGTGCGTCGACTCCACGTGCGCTTCGACTCCCGCCGTCACGGAGCTCGCGCTGACCGCGTCGGTCACCGCAGACGCCGCCGCGAGCAGCGTTCTGCTCGAGCCGGTGGCCTGCCCCACCGGTAGCGACGGCGCGGCCGTCCGAGTGTCCACCAGCACCACCGTCACCGTCCGGGTGAGCGCCACGCTGTCCGGCACCGGCCCGGAGGGTCCGGTTCTGGTGACGGTCGGACCGAAGACCCACACGCTCTCAGCCTCAACCCCGGGCGTAGTGGTCTCCTCCTGCACCGCCTGATCTCAGATCCTCGGCCTGTTGGCCGTGAGCGTGCCGCCCGGCCGGGACCTCCCGTCCGGGCGGCACGCCGGAGGTGACGCGCAAACGCCTACCAGTCGGTGCAGGATGGTGGGGTGCCTGCTTACGCGATCGCCCACTTGCGCACCCCGACGGTCAACGAGGAGCTGCTTTGCTACCTCGAGCGCATCGGGGAAACCCTGAACCCGTACGGCGGCCGGTTCCTGGTGCACGGCGCCAGGGTCGACGTTCTCGAGGGCGAGTGGCCCGGGACCGTCGTGATCATCGAGTTCCCGGACCGGGCCATGGCGCACGCCTGGTACGCCTCCCCGGCGTACCAGGAGATCCTGCCGTGGCGCACCCGCCACATCACCGGGGAGGTGATCATCGCGACCGGCGTGGCACCCGACTACGACTCGCGCGCCGCCGCCGAGCGTCTGCGCCGCGCCACCTGAGCTGCGGTCCGGCCTCCGACTCCAGCCCAGTGCTCGTGCCGAGTGCCGCGCCGCCACGGGCGTATGAGGCCACCGCGGTTCACGATGTCCGCAGTCGTGCCCTGGCCCTGGAGGGCCTGGCCGGTGCTGGACCGGGTGCCGATGACCGGGACGGCCGCGTCGCTCAGTGGCGGCGGTCGCCCGACTCGCCGGTACCGACCGGACCGGATCCGTCGGTGGTGGTGGCGTCGCTGGTGCTGCCGCCGGCGGAGGCGTCCATACCGCTGCTCCCGGCGTCACCCGTCGTCGGGCCGGCGGCCGGCGACCGTGTCCGCAGGCCGGCGGTGCTGGCCGGACCGGCGGTGCCCCCGGTGGTGGTCCTGATGCCGGGCGTACGCGTCGGGCCCCCGTTCTTCAACTCGTCAAGATCAATACCTGCGTCGAGGGTGCTGTCCAGCTCGCGCGCCCCGCGCGCCGCTTCGGTGTCCATGGCCGGTGGACTGCCCACGACCGCCCGGATCAAAACCCGGGCCCGGTAGGCGAGCCTGCCGCGCGCGGGCCGAACATGACGACGTTGCGGCGGCCGGGTGGACCGGGCCACGCATATCAGGCCGGTAAGGCCGGGTTGGCTGGCTGGCCAACGCGATGGTCGGCGGAACGCTGCTCCCGATCGACCAGGTCGTCGGGCAGAAGCCGGCCTCCTCGGGTAACGCCCTGACGCCGCGGCGGCTCATGCTCCCGGACCGTCACGCTGATCGCATCCCGAGTGGACCCACCGCGCGGCGGCGGTCACACACCGGGCAGGCCGGCGAGGCCGGCGGCAAGGCCGAGGGCGGCGCTCACGGCGAGTACGCGCAGCAGCGACCAGTTCCATCGGAAGATCAGCACGGTGGCCACGGCGGCGATCACGGCCGGGACCGGGCGTACCGAGGCGAGGTCCGGTACCTGCAGGTGGAGCGGCCCGTCGGTGACGGTGCGGGTGCGGTGGAACAGGGTGTGCAGGGCGAAGTAGAGGCCGAGGTTGGCGATGACCCCGACGACGGCGGCGGTGATGCCGGTCAGGGCGGCGGACAGGGCGCGGTTGCCGCGCAGGCGTTCGACGTACGGCGCGCCGAGGAGGATGAACAGGAAGCAGGGCACGAAGGTGACCCACGTGGTCAACAGCGAGGCCAGCACGCCCGCGGCCCAGGGGTTGAGTCCGCCGGGGTGATGGTAGGCGCCGAGGAACGCGACGAACTGCACGACCATGATCAGGGGTCCGGGGGTGGTCTCGGCGAGGGCCAGGCCGCGGACCATGTCCCCGGCGGAGAGCCAGGCGTGGTGTTCGACGGCGCGTTGGGCCACGTAGGCGAGCACGGCATAGGCACCGCCGAAGGTGACCACGGCGGTGCCGGAGAAGAACAGGCCCTGCTGGGTGTAGATGCTGCCGGCACCGGTGGCCAGGGCGACGGCGGCGACGGGGAGGAACCACGCGGCCAGCCCGACGGTCAGGATGGTGACCGCCCGCCGGGGGGTGGGCCGGTCGTGGTGCAGGGCGTCGTCGGGGATCAACGGCATCGACCCGTCCCTGGCGTCGGCGCGTCCGCCGCCGACGGGGATGAGAGTGGGCCGCCAGCGCTGCAGCGCCCAGCCGGTGGCTGCGGCGGTGGCGATGACGAGCGGGAACGGCGCCGCGAGGACCGCCAGGGCGACGAACGCGGCGACGGCGAAGCCGACCAGCACCCGGTTGGCCAGGGCGCGGCGGCCGACCCGCCACACTGCCTGGGCGACGATCGCGACGACGGCCGGGGCGAGGCCGGCGAAGACGGCCGTGACGACGGCGGTGTCACCGAAGCGCACGTACACCGCGGAGAGGGCGAGCAGCGCCGCGACGCCGGGCAGGACGAAAAGGGTGCCGGCGACCAGGCCGCCGCGGATTCCGTTGAGCAGCCACCCGACGTAGATCGCCAACTGCTGGGCCTCCGGACCGGGAAGCAGCATGCAGTAGTTGAGGGCGTGCAGGAAGCGTTTCTGGCCGATCCAGCGGCGTTCGTCGACGAGGTGGCGTTGCATCACCGCGATCTGTCCGGCCGGGCCGCCGAAGGTCTGCAGCGAGATCACAGACCACGCCTTCACCGCCTGCGCGAACGGCACCACGTCACGCACCGCCGTAGTGCCCGCGGGGGGCGGCGCGGCCGGACAGATCGCGGTGA
>DATMJT010000258.1:0-4355 GCA_035553735.1 Pilimelia sp. | reverse complement strand
GGAGCGGTGGGCGGCGGGACGCCCGGTCGGCGCACCGCCGCCCACCGCTCCCGCGCCGCCACGGTCGTCCATCAGCCGCACCCTCCAACCGGCAGCCTACCCGCGTGTCCCGACGCCCGCGGACGACACGGATGGCCCCGGCCACGACGCCGGACACCCGTGTGCCCGCCTCTGTCTGACGGCGCGTGCGCGCCACCGGGCCGGGCCCCGCCGGGCCCCGCGCCGCCGGGCCGGGTCTGTCAGGATGGCGCGATGTTCAGCAGCCCTGCCCGCGCCGGGTCGGCGTACCGGTGCGCCGGGCGCCGGTGCGCGCCCGAGGCACCGCCCGCGTCGCCGACCGGCCGCGGATCCGCGGGCGGTCGGGGCCGGAGGTCTACGGCCGGTCGGCGGCCCGGGGCCCCGGCGACGGCGCTGGCGGCGGGCCTGCTGGCCGTGCTGACCGCCGGCTGCGGCACGGCGACCGGGGAGCCGGCGGCGTGGCGCGACTCCGACCGGAGCCGGCCGTCGGCGACCGCCGGCGGCTCGGCCGCGGCGTCGCCGACCGGGCGGCCCAGCCGGACGCCCACCGCCACGGGCAGCCCGCGGCCCCGCGGCCCGCAGCCGACCGGCGGCTCGACCCGACCGGCGAGCGCCACGCCGCGCCCTCCGTCGGGCCGCTACGTCTTTCCGGTCACCGGGCAGCCCGTGTCCTACGCCCAGACCCACGCCGGCTACCCGGCCACCGACATCTTCGCCCCCTGCGGGCGACCGGTGCTGGCGGTCACCGACGGCGTGGTGCTGGAGGTCAGCCGGGTGGACCGCTTCGACCCCCGACGCCCGGACGGGGCGCTCAAGGGCGGCCTCTTCGTCTCCGTACGAGGCGACGACGGGGTCCGCTACTACGGCTCCCACTTCACGCGGGTGGCGGCGGGTGTGGCGGCGGGCATCCGGGTGCGGGCCGGTCAGCAGCTGGGCACGGTGGGGCACACCGGCGACGCCAGCAAGGTGTGCCACCTGCACTTCGGCATCTCGCCGCCGTGCGCCGGCGCGGGCGACTGGTGGATCCGCCGGGGGGCGGTGTGGCCGGGGCGATTCCTCGACGCCTGGCGGGCGGGTCGGTCCGTGTCCCCCGCGTCGGCGGTGGCCGACTACCGGGCCGCCCACGGCTGTCCGCCGGCACCGACCGGCTAGCTGTTCCGCCCATGCCAGCCAGCCGCTCGCCCCGGGCCCGGCGGCCGCCCGGAGGCACCTAACCGAACTGGGCGAACCGCTTCTGGCTGATCCCGTTGATCATGGTGAACGCCCCGCCCACGGCCAGCTTGCCGAGCGCCTCGCTGGACGCCAGGGTGTGCACCCCGGTCACCCCGTTGCCGTTGGCGGTCCATGGCAGCACCTGGCCGTCGGTGGCGGAGGCGGCGGCGAGCTTCACCCGGGGGATGTTTCCGTCCAGGCAGACACCCTGGTCACCGGTGCGCGACGACCGGCACACGTTGTCGAAGTGCCCGCCGATGTAGACGGTGCCGTCGAAGGCCGCCACGGCCTGCGGGTCACCGTCCATGGTGAGGGTCCACCGGCTCGCACCGGAGTGGTCGTACGCCGCCACCCGCCCGCCCGGGCCGCCGTGCGCGGCGTACACGCCGGCGGCCGTGACCGCGACGCTGAACGCGATGTACGCCGGCGCGGGGTCGAAGCCGGGATCGACCGCCCCCGTGTCCGGGCGCAGCGCCGCGAGGCGGGCGGAGCCCGACACGCCGTTGATCTTGTGGAACTTGCCGCCCACGTACACCCGGGAGCCGTACGTCACCAGCGCCTCGACCTGGTCGTCGGCGGTCGGCCGCCAGGTCGCGTCCAGCACGCCGGTACGCAGGTCGAAGGCGGCCAGCCGGGTCCGGGTCTGTCCGTTGACGGCGGTGATGGCACCGCCCAGGTAGAGCCGGCCGGAGCCGGCGGCCAGCGCGTACGGCTTGCCGAGGATGCTGTGCCGGAAGGTGCTGTGCAGGGCTGCGGTCTGCCCGTCCAGGCGGGCCAGGCTGTCCCGCTTCACCCCGTTGACGTAGGCGAACTCCCCGGCGACGTAGACCGCGCCGTCCGCCACGGCGATCGCCTTCACCCGGCTGTCGGCCTCCGGCGCCCAGTCCAGCAGCGCACCGGTGTCGGCGTTGATCGCCGCCAGCCGGCTGCGCGGGATGCTCTTGCCGCGCACGATCGCAGCGGTGAAGTCCCCGCCGACGTAGATCGTGCTTCCGGCGTACGCCACGCTCCACACGGTGCCGTTGAAGGTCGGCGTGGCCGCCGGCGTCGCGGGCACCGCCGCGTGCGCGGGCGCCGCGGGCGCGACCAGCGCGACCAGCGCGACCAGCGCGCCCAGACCCACGGCGGTCCGCGCGGCGCGGCGGAATCGGGCGCGGAGAGTATCCATGGAAATCACCCCATTACGGTAAGCGAGCCGATGCGGTGCGCCGGCGAACCAAACGGACGAATTTCGCCGACCGGCGGCGGGTCCGCACCGGTGCGCGGGCGGCGCCGCCCGCCGGGGTCGCACCGGCTCGTCCGCCGTGTGTCAGAGTCACCCCCGTGGACATCGCGGTGCTCGGCCTCGGCCTCATCGGCGGCTCTGTGCTGCGGGCGCTGGCCGGGCGGGGCCACGGGCTCCGCGGCTACGACGTCGACCCGGCCACCCGGGCCGCCGCCGCGGCGGCGGGCGGCCCGGCGTGGCGGGTCACCGCCACGGTGGCCGACGCGGTGCAGGGCGCGGAGCTGACCGTGCTGGCGGTGCCGCTGCCGGCGCTGGACGCCCTGCTCGGCGAGGTGGTGGCCGCCGGCTACGGCGGCCTGGTCACCGACGTGACGTCGGTGCAGGAGCCCGTACACCGGCTGGTCGGCCGGCACCTGGGCGTCGGGCCGGCGCGGTTCGTCGGCGGGCACCCGATGGCCGGGCGGGAGACCTCGGGCTTCGGCGCGGCGGACGCCGACCTGTTCCGTGACCGGGCCTGGGTGCTCTGCCTGGACCCGGACCGGCCGGCGGCGCTGGACGACTGGTTGCGGCTGGCGGACCTGGTCACCGACCTGGGCGCCCGGGTGGTGCCGGCCACGGCGGCCGAGCACGACCGGGCGGTGGCCGCCGTGAGCCACGTTCCGCACCTGGTCGCGGCCGCCCTGGCCACCGCCGCGGCCGAGCCGCTGGCGGGTGCGCTGGCCGCCGGCTCGTTCCGGGACGGCACCCGGGTCGCCGCCAGCCGACCGGAGCTGGTGGCCGCGATGTGTACCGGCAACGCCGCCGCGGTGGCCGCCGCCCTCGACGGGCTGCGGGCGGCGCTGGACGCGGCGCGGACGGCGCTGGACGCGCCCGACCCGATGGCGGCGCTGCGCCCCTGGCTGGCCGGTGGGCACGCCGCCCGCTCGGGCTGGCCGGCCCGGCCGGGCCCGGCCGGGCCGCTGCCGGCCGACGTGACGGAGCTGCTCGGCCTGGGTCGGGCGGGCGGCTGGGTGACGGGGGTGGCGGCCGACCGCCGGACGGTCACCGCGGTCCGCCCCGCCCCGGCCGACCCGGCGCCTACGGCCGCTCGCCGCGGTCGAGGCGGAGCACCCGGCGCTCCGTGACCACCGCGGTCACCAGGTCGTGCGGCGTGATGTCGAAGGCCGGGTTGACCGCACCGGCACCGGGCGGGGCGACCGGGGTGCCGGCGTAGCCGAGCACCTCGCCGGCTGCCCGGTCCTCGATCGGCACCGCGGCACCGTCGGGGGTCTGCGCGTCGACCGTCGACTCGGGCGCCACCACGATGAACGGCAGGCCCGCCCGGGCGGCGCCCAGCGCGTGCGCGTATGTGCCGATCTTGTTCACGACGTCGCCGTTGGCGCAGATCCGGTCCGCGCCGACGAGCACGGCGTCCACCTCGCCGCGGGCCATCAGGAACGGTCCGGCCCCGTCCACCGCCACCCGGAACGGCAGCCCCAGCGCGGTCAGCTCCCACGCGGTGAGCCGGGCGCCCTGCAGCAGCGGCCGGGTCTCGCTGGCCACGACGCCGCCCAAGCGGCCACGCCGGCCCAGCTCGGCGACCACGCCCAGCGCGGTGCCGCCGACCACGGCGGCCAGGGACCCGGTGTTGCAGTGGGTGAGCACCCGGGGCCGCGGCCCGCACAGCTGGTCGACCAGCTCGGCTCCCGCGGCGGCCATCGCGGCGGACGCGGCGATCTCCGCATCCCGCACGGCCAGCGCCGCGGCAAGCACCGCGTCCGGCCCGTCGGGCAGCCGGGCCGCCGCCCGGCGCACGCCGCGGGCGAGGTTCACCGCCGTGGGGCGCGCGGTCTCCAGCCGGTGCACGGCGGCGGCCAGCGCCGCGGGGTCACCGCCGTGCCGGCGGGCGGCCAGTGCGACG
>DATMJT010000257.1:0-10072 GCA_035553735.1 Pilimelia sp. | reverse complement strand
GCCGCCGGGGATGCCGTCGGCCCGTACGGGCTGGCCGGCGACCGGATGGGCGTGTGGTTCGGCGGGCCCGAGGCGGTGCGCGCGGCGGGTGCGGAGGGCGGCGCGCCCGTGCCGGGCGCCAGGACGGCGGGCGACGCCGCGCCCGGGCACTCCACCACCAACACCCACGAGGCCGGGGTGGACGAGCCGGACCTGGCCAAGACCGACGGCCGACGGATCGTGACCGTGGACGAGGGCGTGCTGCGGGTGGTGGACCCGGCCCGGCGCGCGCTCACCGGCACGCTCAAGCTCTTCACCGACGACGGTGACCCGCTGCGCTGGTCGGCGGCGAACCTGCTGCTGTACGGCGACCGCGCGCTGGTGCTGGCCCACCAGCGGTACTTCGCCGACCGCGCCGGGGTGGCCGGACCGGCCGGGAGGCCGGTGCCCGACCGGGTCCCGCAGGGCCCGCAGCTGCTGCTGGTCGACCTGTCGGACGCGCCGCGGGTGGTCAGCCGGTTCCGCACCGACGGCGACCTGCTCGACGCCCGCCAGGTGGGCGGGACCGTCCGGGTGGTCGTGCGCTCGGCGCCGCGGCTGCGCTTCCCGTACGTGGAGCGCGCCAGTGACGCCCAGCGGCTGGCCGCCAACCGCCGCATCATCGAGCGCGCCGGCGTGGACGCCTGGCTGCCCCGCTACGAGGTCACCACGGCGGGGCGGACCACCGCGGGCACCGTCGACTGCGCCCGGCTGGTCCGCCCGGCCAGCTACTCCGGCACCTCGATGCTCAGCGTGCTGACCTTCGACCTGGCCGCCGCGGGCCGCCCGGACGGCGGGGGCGGCGGACTGGGTGACGGCGACCCGGTCACCGTCGTGGCCGACGGGGACACCGTCTACAGCAACGGCAGCAGCCTCTACATCGCCAGCGACCAGCGGTGGCGGCCGGTGCCGCCGGGGCGGCCCGGTAAGCCGGCGCCGCAGGTCACCCAGCTCTACAAGTTCGACATCGCCGGATCGGGGCGCCCCCGGTACGTGGCCGGCGGCTCCGTGCCCGGCTGGCTGGTCGCCCAGTACGCCCTGTCCGAATGGGACGGCCACCTGCGGGTGGCCACCACCACGGGCCGCGAGGACGTCGCGAATCCGCAGACCTCGTCGGGGATCCACGTGCTCGCCCAGCGCGGCTCCGGCCTCGCCGAGGTCGGCCGGGTCACCGGGCTCGGCAAGGGGGAGCGGATCTACTCCGTGCGGTTCGTCGGGCCCCGCGGGTACGTGGTGACGTTCCGGCAGGTGGACCCGCTCTACACGGTGGACCTGCGGGACCCGGCCGCGCCGCGGGTCACCGGAGAGCTGAAGATCACCGGCTACTCGGCGTACCTGCACCCGGTCGGCGACGGCCGACTGATCGGGGTGGGTCAGGAGGCCACGGCGCAGGGCCGCACGGAGGGCACCCAGGTGTCGCTGTTCGACGTGTCCGACCCGTCCCGGCCGCGCCGGCTGGCGCAACACCACGTCCGGTACGGCCACTCGGAGGCCGAGTTCGACCCGCACGCGTTCCTCTACTGGCCGGCGCGGCGGCTGCTCGTCCTGCCCCTGACCGTCCAGCAGCCAGAGGCCGCGCGGACCGTGGCGGTCCGGGCCGCGCTACTGCGGGTCACCGACACCGGCCTCACCGAGGTCGGTGCGGTGGACCACAGCGAGCGGGCGGCGCCGGGACGCGACGGCGGCATCCGCCGTTCGCTGGTGGTGGACGGAACACTGTGGACCGTCTCGGCCGCCGGCCTCGCCGCCACCGACCTGGCCACCCTGAAGCCACAGGCGTGGATTCCGACCTGACCGCCCTCCCCGCCGGCGATCCGGGTGCCCCGCGCGAGGGGTGGGGTATCCGGCCGGGGCACCCGGATCGCCCGGCACCACCGGTCCGCCGGAGGCCCGCCGCCGTCAGCGGGACACCCCGGCGCGGTGCCCACCACCGTCGGGGGACCCGCGGTGCCGTGCCCACCGCCTCAGAGGTACATCCCGGTGCGGTGCTCGCCGTCGTTGGGCCGGGCCGGCTTGTCGGTCTCGCCGAAGAACCGCTTGCCGCCGAACTCCCCGTGCAGCCGGTCGTCCAGCTCGTCCGCCAGTCCCGTCATCACCTGCACCGCCAGCATCAGGTGGGTGGGCTGGAAGCTGCGCCCGAAGACCGGGATCGAGGCCCACACCGTGTCGCTGGCGCAGTAGAGCCGCCCGATCGGCATGCGGTTGGTCAGCTCGGAGAGCTTCACGTAGAGCCGCTCGCTGGGCTGAACCTCGGTGAGCACCGGCGAGAACACGTCCACTAGCGGGGGGTTGTCCCGGACCCGGACGAACACCATCGCCGAGCCGGCCCGGATGTTGATGTCGCCGTCCGAGTCCACCTGCAGGTGCTCCGGGTCGGTCTTCAGCATCGCGGCGACCACGGTGCGCACCTGCTCCGCCAGCGGCAGCGGGTCGTCGGCCGACGCGGACACCACCGGGTGCCCCTCGCCCGGTCCGCTGCCGACGGCGCGCCCCGCGCCCGCCGCGTCCGGCTCCGCCCGGTCCGACTCCACGCCGTCGGCCAGGGCGGCGGGGCGTGCCGTGCCGAGCTGGTCGATCGGCGCCGGCGAGCCGTCGGCGGCGCGCATCTCGTAGACCAGGAAGGCGGGGTGCGGGGCGCCGTACACGTCCCGCAGCGTGCGGCACAGCGTGGCCGCCAGCGGGCCGGACCCGGCGGCGGTGCCGCGCAGCCCGAAGTACTCGCGGGCGCCGCCCACCACGCCGGGCGGCGCCCAGCCCAACGCCACGAGGTGGGCCACCGCCGCCCGGTCCATCCGGTACGCGGCCGGCAGCGCGGCGTTGCCGACGGCCAGCGCGGTCAGCGCACCGCCCGCCTCCGCCCGGACCAGCACCGTGTAGACGGCGTCGCCGGTGCCCGAGGCGGTGGGGTCCAGGGTCAGGTCGAGCTCGCTGCCCGGCGGCAGCTCGGCCAGCGCGCGGGCCAGGGCGCGGGCGAAGTCCCGCCAGGCGTCCGTCACCTTGAGCCGCAGATCCGCCGTGGTGGGCTCGTCCAGCAGGTGCCCGAGCTGGTCGTCGGGCTCCGGCGCGCCGCCCGCCCGGGGATCGTTCACCATGATCACCCCTCTCGTCGTCACCACCCTACCCAGCCGGCCAACCGGCCAGCCGCCACGCGGCACGGCTTCCCGGCCGCGCCGGCCGTCCGACGCCCGCGCGGGACCCGGGGACACGCACGCGGGCCGGGCACGCGGGCCGGGCACGCGGGCCGGGCACGCGAGCGGGCACAGGGCGCCGCGACAGCCTGGGCCCGGCAGGCGCGGGCGTCGAGGCGATCGCGCGCCGCTCGTCCTCGACGCCGGGCCCGGAGCCCCGGCATGCGCTGGTCGGGGCTTCGCGGTCCCGGCCCGGCCCGGGCGTATCGCCCGGGGGCCCCGCCGTGAGACGCTCCAGGAATGGCCACGCCAGCCCCGCGCGATGACGTCGGAGACCGCGACCTGCGGGTGGGCCCGCCCGCGCGGGCCGCCGCCGGCCTGCCCGCCATCACCCACGCGCTGGCCGCCGGCGTCGCCCAGATGGGGGTACGCCGCACCGCCCGGACCCTGCTGCGGCTCAACCAGCCCGAGGGGTTCGACTGCCCCGGCTGCGCCTGGCCCGAGCCGCCGCCCGGCCGCCGGTCGCACGCCGAGTTCTGCGAGAACGGCGCCAAGGCGGTGGCCGAGGAGGCCACCCTGCGCCGGGTGATGCCGAAGTTCTTCGCCGCGCACCCGATCCGCGAGCTGGCGCACCGCTCCGACCACTGGCTCGGGCAGCAGGGTCGGCTGACCCAGCCGATGGTGCGCCGGGCCGGCGCCACCCACTACACCCCGATCAGCTGGACGGACGCGTTCGCGCTGGTGGCCGAGGAGCTGCGCGGCTGCGCCACCCCCGACGAGGCGGTCTTCTACACCTCGGGGCGCACCTCCAACGAGGCGGCGTTCCTCTACCAGCTGTTCGCCCGGGAGTTCGGCACCAACAACCTGCCGGACTGCTCCAACATGTGCCACGAATCCTCCGGCGTCGCCCTCAGCTCCACCATCGGGGTGGGCAAGGGCAGCGTCACCCTGGACGACATCCACCGCGCCGACCTGCTCGTGGTCGTCGGCCAGAACCCGGGCACAAACCACCCGCGGATGCTGACCGCGCTGGAGGAGGCCAAGCGGCGCGGAGCCCGGCTGCTCGCGGTCAACCCGCTGCCCGAGGCGGGCCTGATCCGGTTCCGCAACCCGCAGCGGCCCGGCGGGCTGGCCGGCGGCGGCACGCCGCTGGCCGACCGGTTCCTGCGCATCCGGGTCGGCGGCGACCTGGCGCTGTTCCGGGCGATCGGGGCGCTGCTGGTCGAGTGGGGCGCCGTCGACCGGTCCTTCGTGGACGCCCACACCGCCGGGTACGCCGACTACATCGCCGCCCTGGGGGCGCTGGACTGGACCGACGTGCTGGCCGCCACCGGGCTGACCCGGGAGGAGATCACCGCGGCGGCGCGGATGTTCGCCGACTCGCGGGCGACCGTGGTCTGCTGGGCGATGGGGCTGACCCAGCGGCCGGACTCCGTGGCCGCGATCCGCGAGATCGTCAACGTGCAGCTGCTGCGGGGGATGATCGGCCGCCCCGGCGCCGGCCTCTGCCCGGTGCGCGGACACTCCAATGTGCAGGGCGACCGGACCATGGGCATCGCGCACCGGCCGCCGCCCTGGCTGGGCGCGCTCGGCGCGGCGCTGGGCTTCCGCCCGCCGGCCGCGCCGGGTTACGACACGGTCGAGGCCATCCGGGCGATGCGCGACGGCCGGGTGCGGGTCTTCGTCGGGCTGGGTGGCAACTTTGCCGCCGCCACCCCGGACACCGACGTGACCGTGGCCGGGCTGGCCCGCTGCCGGCTGACCGTGCACGTCTCCACCAAGCTGAACCGCTCGCACGCCGCGCCGGGGCGTACCGCGCTGATCCTGCCCTGCCTGGGCCGCACCGAACGGGACCGGCAGGCCGCCGGCGAGCAGTTCGTCACCGTCGAGGACTCGATGGGCTGCGTGCACGCCTCCCGGGGGCGCCTCGCGCCGGCCGGCGAGGCGCTGCTGTCCGAGGTCGCCATCGTCTGCCGGCTGGCCCGGGCCACGCTGCCCGCCTCCCCCGTGCCGTGGGCGGCGTACGAGGCCGACTACCGCGCGATCCGCGAGGTGATCGCGGCGGTGGTGCCGGGCTTCGCCGACTTCGAGACCCGGGCGGGCGCCCCGGGCGGCTTCACCCTGCCGCACCCGCCCCGGGACCGGCGGGAGTTCCCCACCCCGTCGGGGCGGGCGCACTTCACCGCCGCCCCGCTCACGGTGCTGCGGGTGCCGCCGGGCCGGCTGCTGCTGCAGACCGTGCGTAGCCACGACCAGTACAACACCACGATCTACGGGTTGGACGACCGCTACCGGGGGGTGCGGGGCGGCCGGCGGGTGGTGTTCGTGCACCCGGAGGACCTGGCCGGGCTGGGCATCGCCGACGGGGCGACGGTCGACCTGGTGTCCGAGTGGACCGACGGGTCGCGGCGCCGGGCGCCGGGCTTCCGGGTGGTGGCGTACCCCACCGCCCGGGGCTGCGCCGCGACCTACTTCCCCGAGGCCAACGTGCTGGTGCCGCTCGACGCCACGGCCGCGGAGTCCAACACCCCTGCCTCCAAGGCCATCGTGGTGCGGCTGGAGCCGGCGCCGCAGGGGGCCGGCTCCGCCCCCCGGTAGCCTCCCGACGCCCCAGCCGGGGAGACACCGGCGCCACCCGGCCGGCGGCCGGTGCCGGCCCGCCCGGTCATCCGGTAGCGTGCGGCGGGTGGACTGGACCGCGGCCGCCGTCAGCGCCGCGGTCACGGTGTCGGCCGCGGTGGCGGGCAACCTGCTGGTTCCGAGGGCGGCGATGGACTGGTTCCGCGCCTTCGCCGCCCCGCTGGCCGCCGCGCACCACGACCGCCTGTCCCTGGCCCTGCTCGCCGGGTACGCCCGCATGGGTGGCCTACGACCTCGCCTGGACGTTCGCTCTCTGGCGGCGGAACCCCGGCCGCGGCCGGCGCTAGGGGCGGCCGCACCCGTCCGCGTCCGGGTCACGCGTGGCCGTCGGGCCACCGCCCGGCCAGCGCCGACAGGCGCGCGGCCGCGGCGGTGGGGTCCGCGCCGCGGCCGACGGCCACCCCCAGCAGGTACGCGGAGACCGGCGCGGCCGGACGCAGCACCCCGTGCGCCACGTCGCGGGCCAGGTCGAGCACCACCGCCGTGGCCGCCTCCGCGGGGTCGAGACCCAGCTCCCGGCAGGCCGCCGCCGTCCACGCCGCCAACGTCGTCATCGGGATCCTCCGTGGCTACCCCGGCCCTGCGGCGGGGGAGGTTGTCAGGTGACCCACATCCGTGCCTGGCGCAGCTGCGCCTCGGTGTCGCAGTCGTACCACGGCGGGGGGCCGGAGCCCGACCAGGTGACCTCACACACCGCCAGGCCCGCCAGCAGCTCACGCATTGCCGCGCCGGCCAACCGGCCGGTGCCGGCCAGCCGGTCCACCGCGGCGGCCAGGGACCCCGTCCGCCACACTCCGCACAGCTGCTGCCGGCGCCCGGCCGCGTCGAGGTAGAGGGCACCGTCGGCGTCCGCCGCACCGCGCAGCGCGGCGCACAGCCGGGCGACCGCGTCCGGCGTGAGCAGGGGCAGGTCCGCGGCCAGCACGGCGACCAGGCCGGGCGGGCGCCCGGCCGGAGGGCAGGCCGCGGCCGTCGGCGGCGGACCGGCGCACAGCCGCCGCGCCGACCCGGCCAGCAGCGACAGGCCCGCGGCGACGGCCGCGACCGGGCCGGTGCCGGGCGGCTCCTCCCGGGTACGCGGCACGCCCGCCGGCATGGGCAGCTCCGGCGGGCCCACCACCACCCGGGCGGTGGCGCCGGCGACCGCGTCGAGCACCCGGTGCAGCATGGGGCGGCCGCCCACCGGCAGCGCCGGCTTGGCGGCTCCGTCCAGCCGGCGCGCCCGCCCCCCGGCGAGCACGATCGCGGCGAGGCCGGGATCCCTCACCCGCCGACCCTACCGGGCGCGGGCCGGGCCGTACGCTCGGCGGCATGGGACGGGCGACGGACCGGCGGCGGGTGTGGCGGGTGGATCTCGCCGACCCGGGTCAGCCGCGGCGCCGGCCGGACACGCTGGTCGCCGAGGAGCCGCTGGAGATCCGGGTGGGTCACGGCGGCGCGCGGCGCCCTCCGCTGGTCGTGACGCTGCGGACCCCCGGTGACGACCTCGATCTGGCCGTCGGGTTCCTGTTCACCGAGGGCATCATCCGGGCGGCGCGCGACGTGCGGACCGCGCAGCTGTGCGCGGGCGCGGACACCCCCAACACCTACAACGTGGTCGACGTGACCCTGGCCCCGCACGTGCCGCCGACGACGGCCGACCAGGTGCGCGCGTTCGCCGCGACCAGCTCCTGCGGGGTCTGCGGCAAGACGAGCATCGACGCGGTGCGGACCCGCTCGGCGTACCCGGTGGCCGACGACCCCGTCGTGGTCACCGCGGCGACCCTGGCCGCGCTGCCGGACCGGCTCCGGGCGGCGCAGCGGGCCTTCGACACCACGGGCGGCCTGCACGCCGCCGGGCTGTTCACCGCCGCGGGGGAGCCGGTGTGCGTGCGGGAGGACGTGGGCCGGCACAACGCCGTCGACAAGGTGATCGGCTGGGCCGTGCGGGCCGGGCGTACACCGCTGCGGGGTCACCTGCTGCTGGTCTCCGGGCGGGCGGGTTTCGAGCTGGTGCAGAAGGCGTCGATGGCGGGGATCCCGGTCCTGGCCGCGGTGTCCGCGCCGAGCACCCTGGCGGTGGACCTCGCCGAGGAGACCGGGATGACGCTCATCGGCTTCCTGCGGGGCAGCCGCATGAACGGCTACGCCGGGTGGCACCGGGTCACCACCTGAGCCTGAGAGCGCGGCCGGGCGGCGCCGGCCGGTAGTACGCCGCGCGGCCGTGCCCCGTCCGTCGCCCGCTCCGCCGCCCGGCCGCGCGGCCGGTCGCCCGAGTCAGCGGCCAGCTGCCGACCGCGGCCGGTGGCAGCCCCTGGTCGACGGCGTCCCGCAGCAGCCGGGCCATCGCGTAGCCGGGGTCGTCGGCCAGCGCGCGGTCCAGCGCCACGCTGGCCAGCGCGCCGCGTCCCGTGCGCCAGGCGGCGAAGGCCAGCAGGCTCGCGGGCGCCGCGACGTGGTCCGGCTCGGCCCGGCGGGTCAGGTCCGACCAGAGGTCCAACTGCCAGTCGTCCGGGCCGACCCGCTCCCAGGCGTGGTCGCGCACCGGCAGGTAGCGCAGCAGCACGGTCAGCCAGGCCGCCTCGTCGTCGGCCAGGCGCGCGGCCCGCCGCCCCCCGGTCAGCGCGGCGTCGACCGACGCCTCGCCGGCCGCGCGCACGGCCCGCCCGCCCAGCAGGTCGGCCAGCGCCGCGTCCCCGAGCAGAGCGTCCAGCCGGCTCTCGGCGCGGGCGGTCGCCCGGTGCATCGCCTCGCGGCCGGGCCCGGTCACCGGGGCGAGCTGGGCGACCAGCGCCGCCCGGTCCGGCAGGGCGACGTGCCCGGCCACCGTGGCGGCGGCGGCAACCGCGCTGGAGCGCGGGTCGTAGGGCACGCCGTCGGCCGGGCAGCACGCGTCGGCGCACAGCAGCGACCAGATCCGTCCGTCGGCGACCCGCAGCGCCGCCCGCACGGGGACCTGCCGGTCGGCCAGCGCGGCCCGCACGGCGGGCAGCACGGCCCCGACCCGGTCCGCCGCCCCGTAGCCGGCCAGCACCGCGGCGTCGACCCGCTGCCGGGCGACTCCGGCGGCCAGCTGCGCGACCGCGGCGGCCCGGGCGGCGGGCGGCGTGTCCAGCCCCGGCAGGTCGGTGCGGGCCACGAAGACGATCGACTGACGGCGCAGGGCCACCACGGTGAGGCTGTCGGTCGGGTGGAACCCCAGCAGGTACGGCACGACGGCGATCAGGTCGGTGGAGGAGCGCACGGTCAGCCGGGGCGCGGGGCCCGGACCGGCCGGCTCGGGCAGTCCGGGCGCGGGCGTCGCCGGGCCGAACCGTGCGGGCCCGGGCGTCGCCGGGCCGAACCATGCGGGCCCGGGCGTCGCCGGGCCGGGCGTCGCCGGGCCGGGCGTCGCGGGAGGCGGTGTGGAGGTCATGCGGGGCAGCCTGGCGAAGTCCCGTCGAGATCGGTAGGCCGCTCACCCGCCTGTGGACAACCGCGAGTTGTCCACAGGGCCGACGCCGCGGGCGCCGCGCACCACGCCCGCCGGGTAGGCCGCCACGAGCCGCCCGCGGCGCGGACCCGGCGCGGGGGCGCCGCTCAGTACCTGAACCGGAGGTTCTGGAACTCCAGCCCGTCCTGCCAGTCGTACGGCCGCCGGGTGAGGTCGATGGTCAACTGCACCGCGGACAGCGCGTCGTAGCCGGCGGCGTGCAGGCACCGGATGGCCGCCGTGTTCCGGGACTCCGGGGACCCGGTGAGGGCGGTCATCCCCCGGGCCCGGGCCTCCCTGGCGACGTGCTGCAGCAGCATCCGGCCGATACCCTGGCCGCGGCGGCGGGCCGTGACGACGAGGGGCTCGACCCGACCGGTCCGGCCGTCCAGAAGCAGACCGACCAGCCCGACGACGCCCTCGTCCGCGCGGTCGGCGACCCACATCCCGGACAGGTCCAGCCGGGCCAGGTACTCCTCGAACTCCGCGCCGGCCTCCGGGCCCGCCGGATCCGCCCCGGGCTCGGCCGCGGCGCCGGCGTCGGGGCCGCCGGCCTCGGACGAGCCGTAGAGCGCCCGGTGCTCCTGGGCGTACTCCGCCCACAGCCGCCGGCCGGCGCCGTGGTCGGCGGGCCGGTAGGGTCGGATCGCCGCCAGGGACCGCTCGCTGATCGCCACCGTGCCGCTGCGTTCCGTCATGCCGACATAATTACCCGCCGACGGGCCCGCCGGCACCCAGTTGGGGGATAAGACTGTGGACCTCGCCTACCTTCGCGCGCATCCGGAGCACCTACCGACATTCCTGACCCATCAGCGCATCCGCGAGACCCCGGTGC
>DATMJT010000256.1:0-4466 GCA_035553735.1 Pilimelia sp. | reverse complement strand
GGGGCGGTGTTCCTGGGCATGGCGAATTACCTCCATCGGGAAATGGTTTGCGGTGCCGTTTCGCGTGGCGCTGATTGCGCCTGTGTCGCGGTGCGGTCGTGTGTGTGTTGGTGTTGCCCGTCCATGGACGCTCGACGGCCGGGGGTTGTCAATAGCCGTTTCCAAGACTCTTTGCCGGACGCCCACGGGGTGCGTTGCGCCTCGCCGCGCGGGTCGCGATGGTGCCCTATCCCGCGCCCTGTGGGGCGCGCTGGCGCGCGGGTTTCCGGCCATCCGTGCCACGGCGTGACCAGGGGTTTTCGTGGGCGGTAGGCGTTGCGCACACCTCGGACGCCGGTTGCCGGAATAGCCTCGGCTAGCGTCCGCTATCCGTGGTCGATATCACTTCACAACACGGTCGCGTCGGATGGATCCGTTTCGGGCCGGTCGATGCCGGCTTCACATTGGTACACCGTGTGCGGTCATGAATGCGGCAGCGTCGATCGCGTTGCCAGAATGCGCCGGATACCCGGTGTGGATCTCGAAGTGCAAATGCGGGCCGGACGAATTGCCCGAGGTGCCGACCATGCCGATGGGCTGACCGGCGCTCACCGGCTGGCCGACCCGCACCACCGGGGCGCGCGACATGTGGCAGTACCGCGACACGATCCCGCCCCGGTGCCTGATCTCCGCATACCATCCGCACCCGCCCACGTCGGGACTTCCGTCCCGGTCGCACGCCGACGGGCGCCGGTCCGGCGGGTCGGCACTTCCGTCCACATTGCACATTACGGTGACGACTACCCCGGCGGACGCGGCGCGGACGGGGGTGCCGCGCGGCGCGGCGATGTCGACCCCGTCGTGGTCGGGCCGGTCGCCGGTGCGGAACCCGGACCCGACCGGGCCGGGTACCGGCCGCGCCCAGCCCTGGGCGCTGACCTCCTGCGGGTCGCACCCCACCGCACCGGCGGTCACGGGCGGTCCGGGCGAGGGCGTAGCCGGCAGACAACCGGCACCGGGGCCGACGGCGCCGGTGACCGCGCCGAGCACCCCGGCCGTCGCCCCCGCGACCAGCACGACCACGGCGAGCACTACCCCGGCGGCACAGGCGATTACCCGTCCCACGGCGTCGGGTCTCCGGGCGCGGGGCGACCGTGCGGGGCGGGTAGCTGGGCCAGGGTGACCCGTTCCGGGTGCCCGGGGCGTTGCCATACCGGGCCGGTGGGTCCGCCGTGTCCGGCGGCGTGGTCGGCGCTCGCGGTGGCCACTGTGACCCCGGCGGGTACTCCGGTCCGGCGTAGGTGGGCGTGCAGGTTCGCCTCCCGTACCGCTGTGGGAAGCCACAGCAGCACGGGCAGGCTCCACCGGGTGCCGGACAGTCGGGCGTAGCCGGGGAGTTTGTCCGCTACCCGTGACAGGGGCCGCTCGGTGCCGGTGTCGTACTCCAACCAGAACGGCACCGCCCGGCCGTTGTCGACCCATAGGCCGTGTCCGTCGGGGCGCACGATGTCCCCGGCCGCCTCGGTGGCGCGTGCCTCGTTCCACCACCGGGCCAGCCGCACGCCGGGCGCGTGCCGGGCGTGCGCGGCCAACGCCACGAAGAACCCGTTCACCCCGATGCGGTGGCCCAGGGTGGGCGAGTTGGCCAGCCGTGCCGTGCGGTCGCGTACCAGCGCCGGGCGTGGGATGGGCTCGCCGCGCCGGGTCGCGACGATCGCCGCGCCGAGCGGGCCGAGGGTCCACCGCCAGGATTGCGACCCGGCCCGTTGGTAGTGCCGGAAGCGGTCGAGCACTCCTCGTTCGTGCAGGATGTTCAGCCGGATGCGGGCGCGGCCGGCGGAGCCGAAGGCCAGGTCGGTGATCTGGTCGGTGGTGAGGGTGGCGTGGTCGGCGAGCAGGTCGAGCAGGAGCCGGTCGCGGTCGGTGAGTCGGGGCAGCTCGGCCACGACGGCGCTGGCCAGACCGGCGTAGCCCACACCAGTGATAGGTACTATCAGTCGCGCACGTGCCACGGGTCCTCCTCACCATCGCTGAGCTGCGGGAACGGGGTGTTCATGGGCGAGCGTTCGCCCGAGCGTTCGTGGTCGACCCGCTGCTCGGGGAGCCGCTCGCTGGAACTCTCGTGCCGTCGACCGGCCCGGAACGTGTCTCTGCCGACGAGTTCGCCCGGAGTGCGCAGTGCGCCGCCGTCGGCTGGCTCGTCAGCGGTGACCACCTCGGCCAGCAAGCTGCGCCGGACCTCCCTCGGCAGGCCGGTACGCCGCCGGGCACGGTCCCGCAGCCACTCGGCCCTGCCCCGCACGGCAGGCAACGCGGGCAGGGTGTCAGCGGTGCCCGGCGCGACGGCGCGGCCCGCGGCGATGGGGCGTAGGACCACCTCGAAGGCCCCGAGTCGGGTCAGGTCCCCTTCATCGAGGTAGGGCTCGACGTGGTACGCCTGACGGGCCGCGTCACGCGGGGCGAGGGCGAAGTACACCTTGTTGCGGGCGTTGGCGTCGATCGCCTCGGCCATCTCCGTGGACAGCTGTCCGAGGTACTGGTGCGCGAGCACGAACGAGGTCCGCAGGCCGCGGGCCTCGGCTAGGGCGTCGTCCAGTCCGATGGGCAGGTGCAGGAAGTTGTGGCACTCGTCCACCACGATGGCCGCGTCTAGGCGTTCGTGTTCGGGGAGGCGGGCGCGGGCGGTGGTGGCCTGCCACAGCCCGGCCAGCAGCAGGGAGCCGACCAGGCGGGTGCCGTCCTCGCCGATGATGCCCTTGGGTAGCCGGCATAGCAGGATGCCGCCGTCGAGGATGTCCGCGAGCCGGAACGTCGACGCCGGTACCCCGAACAGGCCGGCCGCGAGCGGGTGCGCCAGCACGAGCCGCAGCTTGGCCAGCAGCGGGGCGACGAGGCTCGCGCGGTGCCCCACGGACAGCGCGTCGAACCCGTCCCAGAACTCGGTGAGCGTGCCCGGGGCCTTTCCCGCCGCCCGCAGCTTGTTCTCGACCGCGGTCACCTGTTCGGTGCGCCAGGCGTGGTGGGACAGCAGCTTCGGCAACTGCGCCAAGGTCGAACCGTCAAGGTGGGCCAGGGTCAGTAGGCCGTGGTGGGCGATGTCGGCGGTGCGGTGCCCCCACCACCGATACCAGACCTTGCTCATGACGGAGGTGATGTGCGCGGCCACGTCATGCGCAGTGGCTCCGAACACGCCACGTTGCAGCAGGTTCAACGCCGGCGGCGCCTCGGCCTCGTCGGGGTCGATGATGACCAGGCGGTCGCCGCAGTAGGCTGGCAGCCGGTCGAGGATGTCCCGGATGAGGTCGCCTTTGGGGTCGAACACGGCCACGCCGCGGCCGTTGGCAGCGTCGTCGAGGACCATGTTCAGCGCCAGCGTGGACTTTCCGGTGCCGGTCGGGCCGAGCAGGTGGAAGTGGTGCCGGGCATCGGGCAGGTGCACGCCGATGTAGCCGGGCGGTCCGGCGTTCGCGGCGCCGATGACCTTCCCACCCGAGCCGTGCCGCTGGGCGCGTGGCACGAGCTGCAGCGGCCGGGGGGTGAGGTGCTGCGGTGCGCCGGCAGCGGCGTCCCTGGTTCCTCGCCGGCTCGCCTGACGTCCGACCGTACCGGGGGTGCGGCGCAGGGTCACGATGGGTTCGTCGTCGTCGGTGTAGTGGGCGGGGTCGAACGGTTCG
The DNA here is from genome assembly GCA_035553735.1 of Pilimelia sp. Classification (GTDB taxonomy): domain Bacteria; phylum Actinomycetota; class Actinomycetes; order Mycobacteriales; family Micromonosporaceae; genus DATMJT01. The sequence goes on along the minus strand of DATMJT010000256.1, from coordinate 813 downwards.
TCTTCGTTGAAATTCACAGCGGGCTCCGAGGGTCGTAGTCGTTCGAGGCTTCGTGGTCATTCCGGCCGTCGCGGTCGCGCGGGTTCTGGTGGTCCGGTGGGTGGGGTTCGTGGCGGCGGGGGTCGCGCGGGGTTCGGAAGTTGCCGCGTCCGGTGGCGCGGTAGCGGGCGGCGGCACCGGGCAGGTGATGCGCGGCGGGCTCGGCGGGCAGCCCGGCCACGGCGGCGGTCTCGATCACGCACGCGAGGCTCATCTGCCCCGGCGGCGCCCACCGCCGCTCGCCCGTGCTGCGGGGTCGCCGAATGGGGCGGCGTGTCAGGTGCGGGGACAACCAGGCGAACCGGGAAGTGATCTGGTCCGCGGCGGCCACCGCCGCTTCCTTCGTGGCCCCGGTGGTGAACACCCGCACTGCGATCAGGAAGTGCGGCGGGTGGGCGTGCTTGTCGCGGGCTTGGCGGGCCTGCTCGGCGGTGTAGGGGTCCATCGGCTCCCGGTGAACCTTGCGCCCGGTGGTGCCGCTGGTGCGGTCGGAGCCGGGGGTGAACACGTCCAACACCATCCGCAGTCCGCCCGACACGGCGTCGCTGAGGACCCCGAGGGTCTTGGCCGCCCCCGTCCCGGAGCGCACCCGGCGCGGGTCGATACCGGCCCGGCGCAGGGCCTTGACCCGCTTTCGGGGGGCGCGGCCGACGACTACCTGCAGTAGCCCGCCGCCGGCTCGGCCGGCGGACGCGAGGGCGTCGAACACCCCACGCAGCCGGTCCGCCTCGGGCAATGTCTCGCCCCATCGCGTCGCGGTGGGTAGGGCTAGGT
>DATMJT010000255.1:0-2582 GCA_035553735.1 Pilimelia sp. | reverse complement strand
CGCCGCCCGCACCGGGGTCCGGCGCCGGCCCGCGGCCGCGGGCGAACCGGCGGCGCAGCACCTCCGTCATCGCCGCCACGTCGTCCGTGCCGCCGCCGTGGCGGTCCCCGCGCACCGCGAAGCGCCGGTACTCCGCCTTGCGCGGCAACCCGTCCTCGAACACCACCATGCTGGCGACCACGTCGGTGCCCTGGATCTGGGACACGTCGAAGCACTCGATGCGCAGCGGCGCGGCGGGCAGCCCGAGCGCCTCGGCGATCTCCTCCAGCGCCTTTCCGCGGGTCGTCAGGTCCCCGGCGCGGCGCAGCTTGTGCTGGGCGAGGGCCTGCCCGGCGTTGCGGGCGACCGTCTCCAGCAGGGCGCGCTTGTCGCCGCGCTGCGGCACCCGCAGGGCGACCCGGCTGCCCCGGTGCGCCGTGAGCCAGTCGGCCAACGCGTCGGCGTCGGCGGGCAGCGCCGGCACCAGCAGCTCCCTGGGCACGTCGGTCTCGCCCTGCGCCTCGCCGTACACCTGGGAGCAGAAGTGGTGCACGAGGTCGCCCGTGGTCAGCTCCTCGGTCTTCTCCACCACCCAGCCGCGCTGCCCGCGGACCCGACCGCCCCGCACGTGGAAGACCTGCACCGCGGCCTCCAGCGGGTCCTCGGCGAAGGCCACCACGTCGGCGTCGGTGCCGTCGCCCAGCACCACCGTCTGCTTCTCCATCGCCCGGCGCAGGGCGGCGAGGTCGTCGCGGACCCGGGCCGCGCGCTCGAAGTCCAGCGCCTCGGACGCGGCCTGCATCTGCCGCTCCAGCCGGCGCACCATGGCGTCGGTGCGCCCGGCCATGAAGTCGCAGAAGTCCTCCACGATGCGCCGGTGCTCCGCCGCGTCCACCCGCCCCACGCACGGCGCCGCGCACTTGCCGATGTAGCCCAGCAGGCACGGCCGACCGATCTGGGCTGCCCGCCGGAACACCCCGGCCGAGCAGGTCCGCGCGGGGAACACCCGCAGCAGCAGGTCCAGCGTCTCGCGGATCGCCCAGGCGTGCGAGTACGGCCCGAAGTAGCGCACCCCCTTGCGCTTGGCCCCGCGCATCACCTGCAGCCGGGGGAACTCCTCCCCCACGGTGACCGCCAGGTAGGGGTAGGACTTGTCGTCGCGGTAGCGCACGTTGAACCGCGGGTCGAACTCCTTGATCCAGGTGTACTCCAGCTGGAGCGCCTCCACCTCGCTGCCCACGGTGACCCAGTCCACCGAGGCGGCGGTGGTGACCATCTGCTGGGTGCGCGGATGCAGGGACGGCAGGTCGGCGAAGTAGGAGTTGACGCGGCTGCGCAGGCTCTTTGCCTTGCCCACGTAGATCACCCGGCCGTCGGGGGCGCGGAACCGGTAGACCCCCGGCAGGTCCGGGATGCTGCCCGGTGGCGGACGGTACGTCGAGGGGTCGGCCACGCGCCCAGCGTAGCGGCCGGCACCGACAGCACCGCCCACCCGCCGAAGGGCCACCGCCACCGAACCACCCACCCGCCGGACCGCGGCGCGCCGAGGCACTCCGGATCCTCACCGCCCCGCGGCGCCTCCGAGGGGGCCCGATGCCTTCGCTCTGCTTCTCCATGGGAAACGCCCGGCGCCCGATATCCGGTCGCCGGGCGTTTCCGCCGGGGAGCAGGGCAAAGGCTGTGGCCACCACCCACGTCTGCGGACACCGCCGGGGCCGCGCCCGCGGTGCCGGCCCGGGCGGGGCGGGGCGGCTCAGGCCTTGACGATGCGGTCGCCCTCGACCCTGACGGGGGTCTGGGCCAGCTTGACCGGGTTGCCGGAGGAGTCCTTGACGGTCGTGGCCGGGCCGGACTTCGGCGCGCCGTCGTCGATCGAGAACCGGCTCTGGTGGCAGTTGCAGCTGATCACCCCGCCGTCGACACCGGACAGCGGGCACCGCTGGTGGGTGCAGATGTTGCTGAACGCCCGGAACTGGCCGACCACCGGCTGGGTGAGCACCAGCCCCTGCGCGGCCAGGATCACCCCGCCGCCCACCGGGACGTCGGCCACCCTGGCCAGCGCCGCCCCGCCGGCCGAGGGCGCCGAGGACTGCCCGCTCGCCGCCGTGGTGGCGGCCGCCGTGGCGGCGTCGCCGCCCGTGGTGGGACCGGCCCCGGGCTGCCCGCCGTCGTCGTTGCCGCAGGCGGCCAGCACCGCCGCGGCGCCCGCACCGCCCACGCCCAGCAGCAGTGCCCGCCGGGACGCGCTCCCGTCCTGCGTCGTGGCCTGCTCGTCAGTCATCGCAGTCCTCCTGTCGGCGCCCGTGGTCCGTGGCGCTGATCCACCGGCGCCGGCCGGGCGGCTTGATCCTTGGTACGCCAGCCTGATCCTAGGTACGCCCGATAGTGCCTGGCGGTTCACCGCCGCCGCACCAGTGGCCGGATATCGGTTCCGCCACGAACGCGCCGCCGCACCGCGTCCTGCCGCGGCGGCCCGCCGCCGCGGCACGCCCTGCCGCCGTGTCCGCCGGCCGGCACGGGTACGCGGCGGCGGCAGGGGCCGGCGCTCAGCCCGCCCGGCGGGTACCCGCCCGCGCCGGCGCCCGACGCGGGCGGGTACCCGC
>DATMJT010000254.1:0-7309 GCA_035553735.1 Pilimelia sp. | reverse complement strand
TAGAAGGCCATCGCGGTGTCCGCGATGTTCCACCGGGCCAGCACCGTCTGCCGGCCCGTGCGGCCGCCGAAGTTGACGTTGTGCGTCACCGTGGCGGCGGGCTGGCGCCCGTTGTCGACGAAGTGGGCGATCCGGGTGCCGCCGATGAAGTACTCCCAGTCCCGGGTCGAGTGCCGCGCGGTGATCGTCCAGGTGAAGGACGCCGAGCTGCCGACCGAGGTGACCGGCCAGTTGCGGCTGTTGTCGTCCAGGGCGGTGAACCGGCTGCCGCCGCTGCACTTCATCGAGCCCTTGGGCGCCTCGACGCTCTGGGGCTCGTACTCGATGCCGCCGCAGTTGGTCACGATGCGCTTGGCACAGGCGGCCTGCCGGCTCGTCGGCGACGAGACGTAGCCGTGCGCCTGGGCGGGGGTGGCCACCAGGAACGAGCCCAGCAGGCCACCGATGGCCACCGCTGGCAGGGTGAAGCGTTTACGCATAGTCGTCCTCCGTTGGGGTCGGATGTCGCTCACCGTGTTCGCCCAAGATAAAGAAAACCTTCCTTACAGTAAATAGATAGAGTCAAGTTTTTCGATAAATGACCCCGTCCCCGCCGAGCCGCCGGTCAGCCCACCACGGCCAGCGCGTCGATCTCGACCAGCATCACCTCGTGCGGCAGGCCGGTGAACACGGTGGTCCGGCAGGGCAGCACGCCGCTGGGTACGTGGGCCGCCAGGAACTCCGCGTACGCCTCGTTCATCGCGCCGAAGTGCTCACGCTGCGTGAGGTACACCCGGAACATGATCACGTCCTCCACGGACGCTCCGCCGGCCGCCAGGATCGCCCGTACGTTCTCCAGCGTCCGTCGGGTCTGGGATGCCACGTCCCCTTCGCCTACGTACTCCCCCGTTGCCGGGTCCACCGCACCCTGCCCGGAAATCTGCAGGAACGGGCCCTTGCGCAGACCCTGGGAGAAGGTGTGCGCCGGCGCCGGGGCGGCATCGGTACGGATCGCGGTCTTACGGGTCATCTGCCACTCCTCGGTGGTGGTGCGCCGGCGCCGCCCGGCGGCCCGGACTGGTGTGCCATATATTGACTGACAGTAATGTCTTCGACGCGAGTGAGGAGCGCGGTGCACCCCATCGCACCGGACCCGGCGGGCAACGCGGTGCACCCCATCGCACCGGATCCGGCCCGGCTGGACCTGGACGCCATGCGGGCGCTGGACGACGCCCCGCTCGACTGGCGCACGCACGCCGTCCCGCCGGCCGGGTGGGGGCTGTCCGCCCGAGCCTATGCGGCCCGCCGCCCGCCGCTGCGCGAGCTGGGCACGCCGCTGGTCACCCTGGACGCCGGGGCGCTGCACGCGAACCTGACCGGCATGGCCCACTGGTGCGCCGCCCGGGGCCTCGACCTCGCGCCGCACGGCAAGACGACCATGGCGCCCCGGCTCTGGGCCGACCAGGTCACGGCCGGCGCGTGGGCGATCACCGTGGCCAACGCCCCGCAGCTGCGGGTCGCGCTCGCCTTCGGCGTCAGCCGGGTGCTGGTCGCCGGCACCCTGCTCGACCCGGCCGTGACCCGCTGGCTGGCGGCCGAGCTGGCCCGGCGGCCGGGGCACCGGGTGGTCTCGTTCGTCGACTCCACCGCCGCGGTGGCGCAGCTCGACGCCGCGCTGCGCGCCGGCGGGCCGGACCTGGCCGAGCCCGGGCCAGACCCGGCCGGGCCCGGGCGGGACCCCGCCGCGCCCCCGGGTGATGCGGGCCGGCAGCCGGCCGGTGGGCCGCTGGAGGTCTGCGTGGAGCTGGGCGTGCCCGGCGGCCGCACCGGCTGCCGGAGCGTGACCGAAGCGCTGGCGGTCGCGGCCGCGGTCCGCGCCACCGGCACGCTGCGCCTGGTCGGCGTGGCCGGTTACGAGGGCGCGGTGGCCGGCGACGCCCGGCCGCAGAGCCTGTCCGCGGTCGACGCGTACCTCGGGCGGTTGGCCGCGCTGCACCGGGGTTTGGCCGAACGCGGCTGGTACGCCGGCACGCCGGCCCTGGTCACCGCCGGCGGCAGCGCCTACCTGGACCGGATCGCTGCCGTCCTGGGCCCGCTGGGCGGCGCCGACACGCGGGTGCTGCTGCGCGCCGGGGCGTACCTGGTGCACGACGACGGCTTCTACCGGGGCATCTCCGCGGCCGCCCGGGCGGCCGACGGGCCGGCGCTGCGCAGCGCGATGCACGGCTGGGCGCGGGTGGTCTCCCGCCCGGAGCCGGGCCTGGCCCTGCTCGACGCGGGCCGCCGGGACCTGCCGTTTGACCAGGGCCTGCCCGCCCCGCAGCGGGTTCTCGGCCGTGACCGGCAGGCCTCGACGGCGGCCCTGGCCGGGGCCCGGGTGACCGCGCTGAACGACCAGCACGCGTTCCTGGCCCTGGCGCCGGACAGCGACCTGGCGGTGGGCGAGGTCGTCCGGCTGGGCCTGTCGCACCCGTGCACCGCCCTGGACAAGTGGCGGCTGCTGCCCGTGGTGGCCGACGCCGACGCGGCCGAACCGATCGTCGTCGACCTGGTGCACACCTTCTTCTAGCCCGACGCCTCAGCCGGCCGGCGCGCAGCCGGCCCCGGCCCGGGCCGGGGCCGGGTGCGCGCCGGCACCAGGCGCCTGCCTCGCGCGATCAGCGGGTGCGTTTGAGGAAGGAGAGGCCCGCGCCACCGTTGCACACCACATAGAGATCCCTGCCGTCGGCGCCGGTTTCATTGACGCAACTGTCGGTGCCCGACAGCTGGGTGAGGTCTCCGGTGGTGGTGTTGCGGGCGAACACCGCAATGCCGTCGCCGGCGCGGGTGCCCACGTAGACGAACGCGTCGTCCGGGCTGATCGCGACAGTCGCCGCGCCCGCCAGGCCACGCCCGTTGACGCAGCCCGAGGTGCGGCCCGGGTGGTGCTCTTGAGCCCCTCGCCGTCGACGCAGGCTCCCGCGTCGCCGGTGTTCGTCACGCACGAGGAGCTACCCGCCATCTGTGCCAGGGCGCCGGTGGAGGCGTTGCTGTCGAAGCCGAAGATCCCGCCCGTGGTCGTGGCGTCCTTGTTGCTGACGACATAGAGGTCGGTCCCGTCCGGGGGGCCACGATTCCCACGGAACGGTGAAGGCGCGGCTGTCGGTGAGGCAGGTACCGCCGGTGCTGGAATCGCTGATGCAGCCGGCGGTGCCGCCGAGGTCCTGGGTCAGTCCGAACGACGCGGCCGCCACGAAGAGGCCGGTCCCGGGCGGGCGGTCGAGGTCCGTGACCGCCTCTCTCCCCGGACGGGATCATGACTTCGATCGGCGACCACCTCTACATCAGCCGGAGCGGGCCCCTTGTGGCCCGGCCCGCCCGCGCATGATCCCGCTTCGGGACGGCGCGCGCGACGCCACGCGCTCCTCCACTTGTAGGCCATTCGGTCAGAGTCTGCTACGCGCTTGCGGTTCAGTTCCGGATGGCGTTCACACGTGGTGGAGTGGCTTCAACGACACGCAGCGGCAAAACATGATCGAGGATCATCCGGAGCGGGTCGGCTGGCTCGACGGCATCCCTGCCGTCGACCGGGACAACGCCAACTGGCACAACCTGATGGCGGCAGAGCGGCAGCTCGGTGCTCAGCGCAAGGCGCTGCAGGACGAGTATGACCTCATCATTTTCCTCCGAATGCACGGAATGGCCGAAGAACTTATCGCACGCTATGGCGCTGACCCACGGACAAGCCCGGCTCGAGGAGATCAAGGTTGAGCTGGAGTTCGTGAAACCCAGGTCGGACGGAATCGCCGAAATCCGTAAAGCATTCGGCCTCACGGAGGGCCAGCACCGTCCGGGACCCAGCCCCCCGGTGCGCTCAGCCGCCGCCGCGAAAGACTCCCTGGCCGCGACCGTGTCGTGCTGGTCGCCAGCCCCGGAGTAGGATCCAGTACGGCGGAGGGATTGAAGCTTGACGGCTATGCGTCGTCCGCCGGCCGGGTCTGGGCGACTGTCTCCGAGAATGACCGGATCCGCTTGGCTGGATTTTGGCTATTGAATCCGATTCTATTCAGTCCGATTTTGATCAACGGTGTGGATACGACCCTGCCCATGTTCGGCGCACGAGTATTTGCCAGTGCCCCGGGGACCGCCGGCGACGGCATCACCGAATCCCCGGCGCACAGCGAATACTGGAATGACGACACTCCCACCCGACCCAGCATTGCTAGGATTGCGACAGGTTCGGCGGACTGCGGATTCATTGACACCGCAACCATTCCAGAGGAGAGAGATCCTTCGCTCGGCCACTTCGTGAAGGGATGCGCAGTTAAATGGTGGTAAAGGCTGTTGCTCGCGTCCTGGCCATCACCGCGCTCACCACCGTCGCGGCATGCGGGCCCGCTCAGGACGCCGGCACCGTGACGCCCTCCTACACCTATGCCGAGGCGGTGAAGACGGTCGACGACTCACTGCGGGACGCGGCACGCCGCTTCACCCCGAAGCCGGAGTTGCGGATTGCTGGAGCCGGCGAGGTGACGTGCGCGGGACCAAACGATGACAAGCCTACCGACCAGGTCATGTACGAGCGGGCGTACTGGCTGCGAAAGATTCCGAGCGCGCAGAACTCCAACATCGTCAATCAACTGAAGCGGTACTGGCAAGACAACGACTACGTCATCCGCATCGAGGAGTTGTACTCGCACCCGAAAGCCACATGGACACTGGCCGCCAGAAGTCGAGCCACGGGATTCAAGATGAAGCTAACCAGGTCCACCACCGGCGAGCTCAGCCTCAGTGCGCAGTCGCCTTGCGTGAAGGAGCCCGAACGGCCGAAAAATCTCTACAACCCATCCTTCTCCCCCTCGATTCACCGGTCCTGACTGCTGCGCTCTGGTGGGCCCGCCCAACTGGCTCGGCGGCCTGGGCGTTCCGTCACGCCCCTGCGGGCCCGGCCCCGTCCGCTCCGGTGATGGCCGCGGTGAGGCGGGACAGCTCGGCCTCGCGGTCGGTCCGGGAGCGGGGCCAGCCCGGGGCGTCCGGCCGGGTCTGCCAGGGCTGCGGCCCGGACGGACGGCGGTACTCCACCCCGAGCGCGTCCAGCCGGGCCAGGTGCGCCGGCAGCCGGGCGGCGAACTCGGCGACGTCGCGCGGGCCGGACGTCCACACCGCCTCGGCGAACGCGCACAGCCGCGGGAACGCCTGGTAGTCCAGTGCCCGGGGGCCGTCGATGTGCTCGGTCCACACGTTGCACTGCCCGCCGAGCACCCGGGCGGCGGCCGCCGGTGCCAGGCCCGGCGGCACCGGGTCGAAGGCGTACACGTCGGCCAGGGTCAACAGCGTCCCCACCGGGGTCGGCTCGCCGGGGTCCTCGGACTGCCGATAGTCCAGATAGGTCGAGGTGTCCGGGCAGGCGACCACCGCGTGGCCGGCGCGGGCCGCGGCGGCGGTCACCGCCGGGCCCCGCCAGGCGGCGACCAGCACGTCGTCGGGCGCGCCGTCGGCCAGCACGTCGTCCCAGGCGTAGGCGCGCCGGCCCCGGGCCCGCAGGTGGTCGGCCAGCTGGCGGACGAACCAGCCGCCCAGCGCGGCCGCGTCCGCCAGGCCCAGCGCCGCCGCCCGCGCCCGCGCGGCCGGGCTCTCGCGCCACTCGTCGGGCTGACATTCGTCGCCGCCGATCCCGACGTACCGGCCAGGGAACAGCGCGCACACCTCGTCCAGCACCGCGCGGCAGAAGTCCAGCGTGGCATCGTCCACATTGAGCACGTGCGGGGAGATGCCCCAGCCGGTGGCCACCGCCGGCCGGGCGCCGTTGCCCAGCCGCGGGTACGCCGCGATCGCCGCCTGGGCGTGCCCGGGCAGGTCGACCTCGGGCACCACCGTGACCTGCCGGGCGGCGGCGTACGCCACGATCTCGCGCAGGTCCTCGGCGGTGTAGTGGCCGCCGTGCGGCCGACCGTCGTAGCGGCCGTGCTGGCGGGAGCCCAGCATGCTCTGCGCGCGCCAGCCGCCCACCTCGGTCAGCCGGGGGTAGCCGGGCACCGGCAGCCGCCAGCCCTGGTCGTCGGTGAGGTGCAGGTGCAGCACGTTGAGCTTGTGCGCGGCGAGCAGGTCGACGAAGCGCAGCACGTCCGCCACCGGCAGGAAGTGCCGGGCCACGTCCAGCAGGCAGCCGCGCCAGCGGAACGCCGGCGCGTCGTCCACCACGCCGGCCGGCAGCGTCCACGGCCCGGCGGCGACGGCCGCCCGGCGGTACGCGGCCGGCGGCAGCAGCTGGCGCAGGGTCTCGGCGCCGTGGCGGACCCCGGCCGGGTCGCCGCCGTGCAGCCGCACGCCACCGGGCGCCACGACCAGCCGGTACCCCTCAGGCGGCAGCGCCGGGTCGACCGCGAGCACGACGCCGGCCGGGCCGCCGGGGTCCGCCGGCGGCAGCCAGCACCCGGTGGCCGGGCCGAGGACGCCGCGCAGCCAGCCGGCCACCGCCGCCAGGTCCGGACCGGCGGCCAGCGTGGTGTCCGGGGCCAGCCGGAACCCGCCGGCGCCGGGGCGCGCCCGGCCCGGTCGGGGCAGCAGACTGCGGTACGGGTCGGACACCCCGGTCAGTCCTTCACCGCGCCGCCCAGGCCGGAGACCAGCCGGCGCTGCACGAGCACGAAGAAGACCAGCACGGGAATGGTCATCAGCGTCGAGGCGGCCATGATGCCGCCCCAGTCGTTCTCGTCGGGCTTGAAGAAGACCAGCAGCGCGGCCGGCAGGGTCTGCTTGTCGGTGGCGCCGATGATGAGCGTCTTGGCGAAGATGAAGTCGTTCCAGGCGGTGATGAAGGAGAACACGCTCACCGCGGCCAGGCCGGGGGCCACCAGCGGGAAGAGGATCTGCCACAGCACCCGGAACCGGCTGGCCCCGTCGACCAGCGCCGCCTCCTCCAGGGCGTCGGGCACCGCGGCGACGAAGCCGCGCAGCATCCAGATCGCGAACGGCAGCGAGAACGCCAGGTGCACCAGCACCAGCCCGCCCAGGGTGTTCAGCCCGATGCCCGGCACGGCGCGGCCGGCGTCGCGGATGAGGAAGAACAGCGGGATGGCCAGCGCCTCCACCGGCACCATCTGGGCCGCCAGGAACATCACCAGGATGGTGCTGCGGAACCGGAAGCGGAACCGGGTCAGCGCCACGGCGGCCAGGAAGGCCACCGCCGCCGAGAGCACCACCACGGCACTGGCCACGATGAGGCTGTTGAGGAAGTAGCGGGCGAACCCGCTGACCCCCAGGGCGTTGCGGAAGTGCTCCAGGGTGGGCTGCAGCGTCCACGGCCGGGGGTCGGCGGACTGGATCTCCCCGGTCGGCTTCAGCGCCGAGA
>DATMJT010000253.1:0-16142 GCA_035553735.1 Pilimelia sp. | reverse complement strand
CCATAGCACGGCCCACCCTCGGGCTGCCCGCCGCGTCGGCCGGTGGGCCGCCCCCGACGGTCGACGGGGCTGCGACGCAGTGCGCCTAGCGGCTACCCTGCCCCAGTCGCACCGGGGGCGGCGGTCCACCGGCCGGGCCCGCCCCGACCGGGCCGCCGGCGGCCGCGTCCGTGGCGACGCGTGCCGCTGGTGTGCAGCCCGGCGGTGATGCGGGAGGGGAGCCGACGTGGGTGAGGAGCTGCGGGTCGATCCGGCGGTGCTGAGCGCCGCCGCGGGGGCGTGCCAGCGCTTCGGTGAGGCGACCGCGCGGCAGTGGCGACGCGTGGAGCCCGAGACGGTTGACGCGGCGCGGGCGCTGCCGGGGTGGCGTACCGCACGGGCGTTGCAGGACACGCTGGGCGCCTGGGAGGACGACATGACCCGCCTGGTGGCGCACCTGCAGCGGCTGGGCACGGCGCTGGAGGAGTGCGCGGCCGACTACCGGCGGGCGGACGCGGCCAGCGCAGGCCACTTCGACATCCGGGGCCGGTAGCCGGTGGTGGACTTCGCGGACCTCCGGGAGGCCCGGCCGGAGGCGGTGGCGCCGGCGGCGCGGGCGTGGGCGGCGTTCGCCGCGGCGCTGGGCGAGCTGGAGCGGCGGGTCCCGGACGAGCTGACCGGGCCGCTGCGGCGCTCCGAGTGGCGGGGGCCGGCGGCCACCGCCGCGTGGCACTGGTTCGACCTGCTCGACGACGAGTTCGAGCTGGCCGCCGCGCAGGTGCGGGTCCTGGCCACCGTGGTGCGGGCCGCCGCGGTCGAGTTCGCCGCCCTGCACCGCAATCTGGTCGCGGCGGTCGACGCCGCGGTGTCGCTCGGGCTGCGGGTGGATGCGGCCGGGCGGGTGCACGCGCCGGATGGCCCCGGGTCGCTGGCGCTGGACGCCGCCGGCCAGGAGGCGCACCGGCGGGCCGTGACCAACGCGGAGATCTACGACGAGCTGATCGCGTCGATCGTGCGGCGGGCCGACGAGGCGGATCGGCGGTACGCCGAGGCGGTCGCCCGCTTCCGCCCCGGCAGCTACGGCCAGGCCCCCTGGGAGTACAGCACGTTCACCGGTGCCGCCCGGGAGACGCTGAGCCTGTTCGGGCTGGCCGCGGACGACATCCCCAGCGGTGGCGATCCGGCCGCGGCCAGGGCGTGGTGGCAGGGGCTCAGCGACGAGCAGCGATTGCTGTACCTGACGGCGTGCCCGGAGCGGGTGGGGGCGCTGGACGGGCTGCCGGCCACCGACCGGGACGAGGCCAACCGGTTGGCGTTGCGGATCTATATCGGTGACAACGTCACCCACTACCGCGACCACGGCAACAGCCAGCACGACCGCGCCGTACACCTGCTGAACACCCTGGAGGCGTCCGAGCAGGGGCCGCCCGCCAAACGGCTGTACCTGCTGGGCATCGACAACCAGGGGGACGGCAAGGCGATCGTGGCGGTGGGCAACCCGGACACCGCCCGACACACCGCCGTGCTGGTGCCCGGCGTGGGCACCGAACTCGACGACATCCGTGGCCAGATCGCCCGCGCCGACCGCCTCCAGAGCGTTGCAGACGCCCATACCGCAGGCGTGGACGGCGACGTCGCGGTGATCGCCTGGCTCGGTTACGACACACCCGGCACGGACGACGACATCCTCACCGCCCCCTTCGGAGGCAAGTCGCGGGACGGGGCGGCGGCCCTGGACCAGTTCGTCAACGGGCTGAACGCGGCCCACGGGCCCGGCCCCAGCCACGTCACGGCGATCGGGCACAGCTACGGCTCCACCGTCATCGGCGTGGCCGCCAGCACCGGCGACGGATTGGCGGTCACCGACATCGTCACCGCCGGCAGCCCCGGCATGCGGGTCGACCAGGCCTCCGACCTTCGGGTCGCCGACGGCCACGTCTGGGCCGGCGCGGCCGGTGACGACCACATCGCCAACCCGAACCGGCACATGCTGGCCAGCGGACTGCTCATCGGTCCGTGGGCGCCCTACGTCGAGGACGAGCTCGTCCACGGCCCCAGCCCCCACTACCGGGACTTCGGCGCCAACCGCTTCCACGTCGACACCTCCGGCCACAGCGGATACTGGGATGAAGGTTCGGAAAGCCTGGACAACCAGGCAGCGATCATCGTGGGTCAGTACGGGCGGGTGGGGCTCGACCACGGGAAGCAGTTCTCATGATGCGGCAGATCATCAGGCGCCGAACGGCCGCGAGCGTCGCTATAGCGATCCTCCTGCTGATGCTGGTGGCCTGTGACGAGAAGGGGCAGCCCTTGCCAGTGATGCGAGAGGCGGAAGCCGTGCAGATGGTCAGGATGCATGCCGAGCGGATCGCTGAAACAGCGCGCAGCACGCTCAATAACTGGAATGTCGTGTCCGCACCGTGCGAAGGCCGCAACGGCGAAGTCGCAGAGGACGGGCGATGGAACTTGTCGGGCCACGCTCAGATTCCCGTCCCGGAGAGTGCACAGATCACCACGTTGCAGCTCATCCGGGAACGGTGGCAGGAGCAAGGCTACGAAATCACCCGATTCCGGTCCTTCGGCCCCGAAGGGAGGCATGGGTCCTTGTCCGCACGCGAGCCACGTAACGGCGTCTCCATCACACTGTCCACCACCACTCCACCCCAGGCACTGGCAGTCACTCTTCTCACGCCCTGTTATGCGCGGGCACCCGGTGAAGACCCCGCCAACACGTAGCGGACGCTGGTCCTGCCGCTGGCGCTGACGGGCGTCAGCGCACGGGGTGGCCGGCGTCGGACAGCGCCGCCTTGACCTGGCCGATGGTCAGCTCCCCGAAGTGGAACACGCTGGCCGCCAGCACCGCGTCGGCACCGGCGCCCACGGCCGGCGGGAAGTGCGCCACGGCCCCCGCGCCGCCACTGGCGATCACCGGGATGGACACGGCCGCCCGCACGGCGGCGATCAGCTCCAGGTCGAACCCGGACTTCGTGCCGTCGGCGTCCATCGAGTTGAGCAGGATCTCCCCCGCCCCGTCGTCGGCCACCCGGCGGGCCCAGTCGACCGCGTCCAGGCCGGTGCCTCGGCGGCCGCCGTGGGTGGTCACCTCGAAGCCGCTGGGCGGGCCGGGCGCCCGCCGCACGTCCAGCGACAGCACCAGTACCTGCCGGCCGAACCGCTCGGCGATCTCGGCAATCAGCTCGGGGCGGGCGATCGCGGCGGTGTTGACCCCGACCTTGTCGGCGCCGGCGCGCAGCAGTGCGTCCACGTCGGCGACGCTGCGCACGCCGCCGCCCACGGTCAGCGGGATGAACACCGACTCGGCGGTGCGCGCCACGACGTCGAGCATGGTGCCGCGCCCGGCGGACGAGGCGGTGACGTCCAGGAAGGTCAGCTCGTCCGCGCCCGCCGCGTCGTACGCCGCGGCCAGCTCCACCGGGTCACCGGCGTCGCGCAGGTCGACGAAGTTGACTCCCTTGACCACCCGCCCGGCGTCCACGTCCAGACAGGGGATCACCCGCACCGCGACCGTCACGCGAGCAGCCTAGGCGACCGGGTTGGCCAGGACGGCCAGCGCCTCGGGCACGGTGAACGCCCCGGCGTAGAGCGCCTTGCCGGCGATGACCCCCTCGACCCCGTCGGCCTCCAGACCGGCCAGCGCCCGCAGGTCGTCCAGCGTGGACACCCCGCCGCTGGCGATCACGGGGCGCGCGGTGCGGGCGCAGACCTGCCGCAGCAGGTCGAGGTTCGGCCCGGTCAGCGTGCCGTCGCGGTGCACGTCCGTGACCACGTACCGCTGGCAGCCCGCCTTCTCCAGTCGCTCCAGCACCTCGAAGAGGTCCCCGCCGTCGCGGGTCCAGCCGCGCGCCGACAGGGTGCGGCCGCGCACGTCCAGGCCGACCGCGACCCGGTCGCCGTACTCGGCGACCACCCGGTCACACCACGCCGGGTCCTCCAGCGCCGCGGTGCCGATGTTGACCCGGGCGGCGCCGGTGGCCAGGGCGGCGCGCAGGGACGCGTCGTCGCGGATGCCGCCGGACAGCTCGACCTTCGCGTCCAGCCGCCGTACCACGTCGGCGAGGAGCTCGGCGTTCGAGCCGCGGCCGAAGGCGGCGTCCAGGTCGACCAGGTGGATCCACTCGGCGCCGCCGGCCTGCCATGCCAGCGCGGCGTCCAGCGGGTGCCCGTAGGTGGTCTCGGTGCCGGCGGCGCCCTGCACCAGCCGGACGGCCTGGCCGTCCGCCACGTCCACGGCGGGCAGCAGGGTCAGGGTCATGTGGCGGCTCCTCGGATCGCGGTCAAGGGTGGGCGGTGGTGGCGGTGTCACCGGCCGGCGGTGGCAGCCGCGGCGGGCGTTCGGGCACGGCCGGCGTTCGGGCGCGGCCGGCGTTCAGGTGCGGCGGCCCAGGGCGATCACCACGAAGGCGGGCAGGCCGAGCAGCAGCAGTGCGACCAGCAGCAGCCGCAGCGCCAGGGGGTCGACCAACAGCCAGATGAGCGCCAACGCGGCCAGCGTGACGCCGGCGATGCCGGCCCGCTGTGCCCGGCTGCGGCGGATGGCCGCCCGCCCGGTGCGGCGGTCCGGCAGCCGCGGGGTCAGCCGGCGCAGCAGCGCCCGGCGCCGCTGCCGCCGGGTCACCCGCCGCTCCCGCCGGGCGCGCTGCGCCGCGGCCTCGGCCTCGCGGGCGGCGCGGCGCCGC
Source organism: Pilimelia sp. (assembly GCA_035553735.1). Taxonomy (GTDB): domain Bacteria; phylum Actinomycetota; class Actinomycetes; order Mycobacteriales; family Micromonosporaceae; genus DATMJT01. The sequence goes on along the minus strand of DATMJT010000253.1, from coordinate 11,466 downwards.
GCCCGCTCCTTGCTCACCGCCCGCCCGCCCCGGTCACCAGTCCGCCCGGCCCGGCCACGGGCGCGCGCCCCTCGGCCGCCAGCCCGCTCACCCAGGTGCGCAGCAACACGGCGCCGGCGTCACCGGACTTCTCCGGGTGGAACTGGGTGGCCGACAGTGCCCCGTGCTCCACCGCCGCCACGAACTCCGCCTCGTGCGTGCAGGTGGTGACCAGTGCGCCCGCGGCGGCCAGGACGGCGGTGTCCCGGGCGGCGTAGGAGTGCACGAAGTAGAAGCGGGTGCCCGGCGCCAGCGCGGCGAACAGCCGTGACCCGGCGGGCGCGGTGACGGTGTTCCAGCCCATGTGCGGCACCCGTTGGGCAGGCAGCGCACGCACGCCGCCGGGCAGCAGGCCCAGCCCGGCGCTGCGCAGGCCGTGCTCCTCGCCGTACTCGAACATGACCTGCGCGCCGACGCAGATGCCCAGCACCGGACGGCCGGCGGCGACCCGCTCGGCGATCACCGGCCCGGCGCCGAGGGCGTCGAGCCCGGCCATGCACGCCGCGTACGCCCCGACGCCGGGCACCACCAGCCCGTCGGCGTCCGCGGCGGCGGCCAGGTCGGCGGTGACGGTGACCCGCGCCCCGGCCCGGGCCAGCGCCCGTTCGGCCGAGCGCAGGTTGCCCGAGCCGTAGTCCAGGATCGCCACCGACGCACCGGCGCCGCCGTCCGCGGCGGTCATCGGGGCCTCACCCGGCGTCCCCCGGCATCAGCCAGGCGATGCCGGCGGCCAGCGCGACGACCGCCAGCGCACCCACGATGACCACGGTGCCGCGGGCGGCGCCCTGCCGGTGCAGCGACCAGGCCCCGCCGGCCAGGACCCCGGCGAGCGCCATCAGCGCGACCGGCAGCACCGAACTCACAGCACCCCCTTGGTGGAGGGCACGCCACCGCCGCGCGGGTCCGCCGACACCGCCTCGCGCAGCGCCCGGGCCACGGCCTTGAACTGCGCCTCCACCACGTGGTGGGCGTCCGGGTGGCCGCCGGTCCGCGCGGCGCGCAGCACGGACACGTGCAGGGTGAGCCGGGCGGCGTGCCCCAGCGACTCCCACACGTGGCGGGTCATGCTGGTCGGGTACACCGGGCCGATGTACGGGGCCAGCGGCGGCTCGTCGTGCACCACGTACGGCCTGCCGGACAGGTCGACGGCGGCCTGCACGAGCACCTCGTCCATCGGGATCAGCGCGCTGCCGTACCGCCGGATGCCCTGCTTGTCGCCGAGCGCCTCGGCCAGCGCCGCGCCCAGCGCCAGGGTGGTGTCCTCGATGGTGTGGTGGGCGTCGATCTCCAGGTCGCCGACCGTGTGCACGGTCAGGTCGAACCCGCCGTGCTTGGCGATCTGGTGCAGCATGTGGTCGAAGAACCCCACCCCGGTCGCGATGTCGCCGCGCCCGGCACCGTCCAGGTCCAGCTCCACGCGGACCTTGGTCTCGGCCGTGGTGCGCTCGATGAGCGCCCTCCGCTGGTTCATGCGATCCCCTCGCTCCCGCCGCTCCTGCCATCGTCCACGGCCGCGCCGTCGGCCAGGGCCACTCCCCCGATGGCAGCCGCGCCGTCGGCCACCGCCGTGCCATTGTCCACGGCCGCCAGCGCGGCCAGGAACGCGTCGGTCTCCGCCGGCGTGCCGGCGGTGACCCGCAGCCAGCCGGGCAGCCCCACGTCGCGCACCAGCACCCCGGCGTCCAGCAGGCGCCGCCAGGTGTCCCGCTGGTCGCCGGCCACCGCGAACAGTACGAAGTTGGCGTCGCTGTCCGCCACCCGGTAGCCGCGCGCCCGCAGGGTGGACACGATCCGGTCCCGCTGCTCCTTGAGCACCGCCACGGTGGCCAGCAGCGCGGTCCGGTGGGCCAGCACCGCGCGGGCGGCGGCCTGGGTCAGCGCGGAGAGGTGGTACGGCAGCCGCACCAGCTGCACCGCCTGCACCACGGCCGGGTGCGCGGCCAGGTAGCCCAGGCGACCGCCGGCGAACCCGAACGCCTTGCTCATGGTGCGGGTCACCACCAGGCGCGGGTGCCCGGGCAGCGCGGCGAGGGCGCTGGTGGTGCCGGGCCGGGCGAACTCCGCGTACGCCTCGTCCACCACGACCATGCCCGGCGCCGCGTCGAGCACCGCGGTCAGCACCTCGGGGTCCAGGGCGGTGCCGGTGGGGTTGTTCGGCGAGCAGAGGAACACCAGGTCCGGCCGGTGCGCCGCGATGCGCTCCACGGCGCGCTCCGGGCGCAGCGCGAAGTCGGCGTCCCGGCCGCCGTCGACGAAGGCCGTACCGGTGCCCAGGGCCAGCAGCGGGTGCATCGAGTACGCCGGCCCGAAACCCAGCACGCTGCGGCCCGGCCCGCCGAACGCCTGGAGCAGCTGCTGGAGGATCTCGTTGGAGCCGTTGGCCGCCCACACCTGGTCGACGGTCAGCCCGTGGCCGAGGTAGTCGGCCAGGTCCGCGCGCAGCGCCCGGGCGTCACGGTCCGGGTAGCGGTTCAGGTCGGCCAGCTCGGCGTGCACCGCCTTGGCGATCGCCTCCACCACCGGCTCAGGCACCGGGTAGGAGTTCTCGTTGGTGTTCAGCCGCACCGGCACGTCCAGCTGGGGTGCCCCGTACGGGGTGCGCCCGCGCAGGTCCTCGCGCAGCGGCAGGTCGTCCAGGCTGGTCACGGCGCGCCCCCGGCGGCGTCCGCCGCGGCGGCGGAGTCGACAGCGTCAGAGTCCATTGCGGCGGCGCGCGGAGCCGGCGCGGCATCGGCAGCGCCCGGGGCCGGCGCGGGGGCGAAGCGCGCCCGCACGGCCGCGCCGTGCGCGGGCAGGTCCTCGGCCTCGGCCAGCGCCACCACGTGCCCGGCGACGGCGCGCAGGGCGGCCTCGTCGTACTCCACGACGTGGATACCACGCAGGAACGACTGCACCGACAGGCCCGAGGAGTGCCGGGCGCAGCCGCCGGTGGGCAGCACGTGGTTGGAGCCGGCGCAGTAGTCGCCCAGCGACACCGGCGCGTACGGCCCGACGAAGATCGCGCCGGCGTTGCGTACCCGCATCGCCACCTGCCGGGCGTCGCGGGTCTGCACCTCCAGGTGCTCCGCGGCGTAGGCGTCCACCACCCGCAGGCCGTGCTCCAGGTCGTCCACCAGCACCGCGCCGGACTGCGCCCCCGTCAGCGCGGTGGTGATCCGCTCGCTGTGCTTCGTCGCGGCGACCTGGCGGGTCAGCTCCGCCTCGACGGCCGCCACCAGGGCCTCCGAGGTGGTGACCAGCACGCTGGCGGCCAGCGGGTCGTGCTCGGCCTGACTGATCAGGTCGGCGGCCACGTGCGCCGGGTCGGCGGTGTCGTCGGCCAGCACGGCGATCTCGGTGGGTCCGGCCTCGGCGTCGATGCCCACCACGCCCCGCAGCAGCCGCTTGGCCGCGGTCACCCAGATGTTGCCCGGCCCGGTGATCATGTCGACGGGCGCGCAGCCGTCGGCCTCGTCGGCGCCCGTGCTGCCGTGAGCCAGCACCGCCACCGCCTGGGCGCCACCCACGGCGTACACCTCGTCCACGCCCAGCAGCGCGCAGGCGGCCAGCACCCGGGCGTCGGGCAGGCCGCCGTTGTCGGCCTGCGGCGGACTGGCCACCACCAGCGACGCCACGCCGGCCAGCTGGGCCGGGACCACGTTCATCACGACCGTGGACGGGTAGACCGCCAGGCCCCCGGGCACGTAGAGACCGACCCGGGACACCGGCACCCAGCGCTGGGTCACCGTGCCGCCGGGCACCACCTGGACCGAGTCGTCGGTGCGGCGCTGGGCGGCGTGCACGGCCCGGGCCCGGGCAATGCTTTCCAGCAGTGCCGCGCGCACCGCCGGCTCCAGCGCCCGCTCGGCCTCGGCGAGCGCCGCCGCCGGCACCCGCAGCCGGTCCAGGCGCACCCCGTCGAAGCGCTCGGTCAGCTCCCGGACCGCCGCGAAGCCGCGCTCGCGCACCGCCGCCACGACGGGCCGTACGGCCTCCAGCGCGGCCGACACGTCGAACTGGGCGCGGGGCAGCAGGCCCCGCGGGTCGGCGGAGCTGCCGCGCAGGTCGATCCGGTTCAGCACGCCGGCAAGTCTAGGCCGCCCGCGGCCTGGTCCCCGGATCCGGGCGGCCACGATCACACCCGGACCGCGCCCGGTCCGGTCGGGCCGCCACGGGGGTCGGAGTCCGCCGGCGGCCGCGCAGGGCGCCGGAACGGTGGGACCGACCGGACCTTCCGCCGTCGTATCCGCGGACCTGTCGCTTCGCTACGCTCGGACGGTGACCTCGCAGCTGCCGCTGTTCCCGCTCGGCACGGTGCTGTTCCCGGGGCTGGTCCTCCCGCTGCACGTCTTCGAGGAGCGCTACCGCGCGCTGGTGCGCCACCTGATGGAGCTGCCCGGCGGGCGTCCCCGGGAGTTCGGGGTGGTTGCCGTCCGGCACGGCGGCGAGCCGCCCGCCGGCGCGCCGGCCCCGCCGGAGACCGCTGGCCAGTCCTCGCCGCCGGCCCGGCCTACCGGGCCGGGGCGGCCCCCGCCCGCGGTCCCGGGCGAGGAGTCCCGCCGGTCGCGGGGCGAGGAGCCGACCGAGCCGCAGCGGGAGGGGCCGACCGAGCCCCGGGCCGAGGAGCCCGACCGGCCGGCTGCCCCAGGGGCCGATACGGCGCCGCCGGTGCTGCACGAGGTTGGCTGCACGGCGGAGCTGCGCCAGGTCACCGAGCACCCCGACGGGCGCTTCGACATCGTCACCGTCGGCCGGCGACGGTTCCGCGTGCTGGACGTCGACCTGTCGGCCGCGCCGTTCCTGGTGGCCCGGGTGGAGTGGCTGCCCGAGCCGCCCGGACGCGAGGACGCCGCCGACGAGCTGGCCCCGCGGGTGCTGGCCGTCTTCCGCCGCTACCTGGCGCTGCTGCGGCCGCCGGCCGCGGGGGGCACCGAGGTCGCCGAGCAGCTGCCCGACGACCCCACGGTGCTGTCCCACCTGATCGCCGCGACCGCGGCGCTGACCCTGGAGGACCGTCAGCGCCTGCTCGTCGCCCCGGACACCGCCAGCCGGCTGCGCGCCGAGCTGCGGCTGCTCAACCGCGAGACGGCCCTGTTGCGTCGGGTGCGGGCGGTGCCGGTGCCGCTGGCGGAGCTGGCGGCACCGACGAGCGCGAACTGACCGGCGGCACCGGCGGGCCCAGGCCTACCGGCGGAGCCGGCGACACCGTCGAGCCCGGGGCGGCCGGCGGCACCGTCGAGCCCAGAGCGGGCCCCGTCGAGCCCGGACCGGGCCCAGACGAACCGGACGGGTCGGGCGGGCGCCGCCACACCGAGTCGTCGTCCGCGTCCCCGTCCGGCGGCGGCCCGCCGACGGCCGCCGGGTCGTGCGGCCCCCCGGCCGCTCCGCCGGGCGTGCCCGCCTGCCCGGCCGCGAAGGCAGGATCCGCCGGGTCCAGGTCGGCCGAGGGCGGCGGCTCCGGCCGCAGCGACGGGTAGGCGGACCAGCCGGCCATCAGCGTGTACGCCGCGGCGGCGCCCACGGCCGGCAGCAGCACGACGCCGCCCACCCACGGCAGCACGCCGAAGGCGACCCCGGCGTCGACGGCCAGCAGGTCCACGGGCTTGTCGATGGTGGCGCCGACCGGGGCGCCGCGCACGAACGCCGCGTACTCCGCCAACCCCCACCAGCGCCCGAGCCGCCAGCCGAGAACCCCGGCCGCGAAGGTGGCCACGGTGACCGCGGCCAGCCCGACCGGGCCCCGGTGCCGCGGTCGCAGGTGCCACACCGCGATGGCGGCCAGCACCCCGAAGCCCAGGCCGAGCAGGGCGAACATGCCGTCCGCCGCGATGTACTCCTCGGGCTGGGAGGTCACCGGCCACACCCCGTAGGAGGTCATCTGCATCGGCACCCGGGGGGTGACCGCCGCCCAGAGAAGGCCCAGCGGCGCCCCCAGCGCGGCCAGGGCGAGGGTGACGGCGACGGTGCCCAGACCACTGCGGGCGGGCCGCGGCGCCGGTGCGTGGCCGGCGGACGGCGGCGCCGGCGGCGGCCAGGCCGGCGAGCCGGGGTCGGGGTACGCCGTACTCATGCGATCGCCTCGCTCCGCTCGGTCACCGCCCGATCCTCTCACCGCACGCGTCTCCCGGTGGGTGAGGACCGGTGCCGCCAGCGCCGCGGCCGCCAGTCGCCCGGTGACGGGTCAACCGGCCACCGCGCCGGGGCCGAGCAGCGCCTTGATGTCGGCCATGAGCGCCGTGGTCGGCGCGACCCGCGGCGCGACCCGCCACAGCGTGGCGCGGGAGCCGTTGACGAGCTTGAGGTGCACCTCCGCCGCCCCCGGATGGCTGGTCAGCACCTCCCGGAGCCGCTCCACCACCGGCGGCGTACACCGCGACGTGGGCAGCGCCAGCACCACCGGCTTGACGTCGTCGGGGGCGCTGACGTCGGGGATCGACAGGTCCATGGCCATCAGCCGGGGCTGGTCGTCGCGGCGGTCCACCCGGCCCTTGACCACCACGATGGCGTCCTCGGCGATGTACTGCCCGACCAGCTCGTAGGTGTTCGGGAAGAACAGCACCTCCACCGCGCCGCCGAGGTCCTCCAGGGTGGCCGAGGCCCAGGCCCGGCCCTGCTTGGTGATCCGCCGCTGCACGCCGGACAGGATGCCGGCCAGCGTGACCACGGCGCCGTCGCCGACCGTGCCCTCCTCCGCCAGGGCGGCGATGGACATGTCGGCCGCGGCGGAGAGCACGTGCTCGACGCCGAACAGCGGGTGGTCGGAGACGTAGAGGCCGAGCATCTCGCGCTCGAAGGCGAGCAGGTCGGCCTTGTCCCACTCGGCGGTCGGGATCGGCGGGGTGACCACCAGCCCGCCGCCCGTCGCGCCGTCGTCGCCCGCGGCGCCGAAGGCGTCGCCGAACAGGTCGTACTGGCCTACGGCCTCGTTGCGCTTGAGGTCCAGGAACGAGTCGATCGCGTCGGCGTGCACGGCCAGCAGCCCCTTGCGGGTGTGGCCCAGCGAGTCGAACGCGCCGGCCTTGATCAGCGCGTCGACGGTCTTCTTGTTGCACGCGATCGCGTCGACCTTGCGCAGGTAGTCGTAGAAGTCGACGTACTTGCCCTTCTCCCGGCGGTTGCGCCGGATGGACTCCACCACGTTCGCGCCGACGTTGCGCACCGCCGCCAGGCCGAACCGGATGTCCTCGCCCACGGCGGCGAACCGGGCGTTGGACTCGTTGACGTCCGGCGGGAGCACCTTGATGCCCATCCGACGGCACTCGGCCAGGTAGACGGCGGACTTGTCCTTGTCGTCGCCGACGCTGGTCAACAGGGCGGCCATGTACTCGGCCGGGTAGTTGGCCTTGAGGTACGCGGTCCAGTACGACACCAGCCCGTAGCCGGCCGTGTGCGCCTTGTTGAACGCGTAGTCGGAGAACGGGACGAGGATGTCCCACAGCGTCTTGATCGCCTCGTCGGAGTAGCCGTTGGCCTTCATGCCGGCGGAGAACGGCACGTACTCCTTGTCGAGGATCTCCTTCTTCTTCTTGCCCATCGCCCGCCGCAGCAGGTCGGCGGCGCCCAGCGAGTAGCCGGCCAGCTGCTGCGCGATGGCCATGACCTGCTCCTGGTAGACGATCAACCCGTAGGTGTCGCCGAGGATGTCGGCCAGCGGCTCGGCCAGCTCGGGGTGGATCGGCACCACCGGCTTGCGGCCGTTCTTGCGGTCGGCGTAGTCGTTGTGCGCGTTGGCGCCCATCGGGCCGGGCCGGTAGAGCGCCAGCACCGCGGAGATGTCCTCGAAGTTGTCCGGGACCATCGAGCGCAGCAGGGAGCGCATCGGGCCGCCGTCGAGCTGGAACACGCCGAGGGTGTCGCCGCGGGCGAGCAGCTCGTAGGTGGCCTTGTCGTCCAGCGGCAGCTCCTCCAGCACCAGGTCGATGCCGCGGTTCTCCTTGATGGACTCCAGGCAGTCGTCCATCACGGTGAGGTTGCGCAGTCCCAGGAAGTCCATCTTCAGCAGGCCGATGGACTCGCAGGCGCCCATGTCCCACTGGGTGATGATGGCGCCGTCCTGCTCGCGCTTGTGGATCGGCAGCACGTCGACCAACGGGTCGCGGGAGAGGATCACGCCGGCGGCGTGCACGCCCCACTGGCGCTTGAGGCCCTCCAGGCCCTTGGCCGTGTCGACGATCTTGCGCACCTCGGCGTCGGACTCGTAGAGCTGGCGGAACTCGACGGCCTCGGGGTAGCGGGGGTGTGCCGGGTCGAAGATGCCGCCGAGCGGGATGTCCTTGCCCATCACCGGCGGCGGCATGGCCTTGGTGATCCGGTCGCCCATGGAGAACGGGTAGCCGAGCACCCGGGCCGCGTCCTTGATCGCGGCCTTGGCCTTGATCGTGCCGTACGTGATGATCTGGGCGACCCGCTCGTCGCCGTACCGCTGGGTGGCGTAACGGATCATGTCGCCGCGCCGGCGCTCGTCGAAGTCCATGTCGATGTCGGGCATCGACACGCGCTCGGGGTTGAGGAACCGCTCGAACAGCAGGCCGTGGGCCATCGGATCCAGCTCGGTGATGCCCAGCGCGTAGGCGATCAGCGCGCCGGCCGCCGAGCCGCGGCCCGGACCGACCCGGATGCCCTCCCGCTTGGCGTAGTCGACCAGGTCGGCGGTGACCAGGAAGTAGCCGGGGAAGCCCATCTTGATGATCACGTCGAGCTCGTACTCGGCCTGGGCCCGGTGCGTCTCGGGCACCCCGCCGGGGAACCGCCGCTCCAGCCCGCGCATGACCTCCTTGCGCAGCCACGTCTCCTCGGTCTCGCCGGCGGGCACGGGGAACTGCGGCATCAGGTTCCGGGACGCGAACACGGCCCGGTAGTCGCCGATCCTCTCGGCGATCTCCAGGGTGTGGTCGCAGGCGCCGGGCACCTCGGCGTCCCAGAGCTTGCGCATCTCCTCGGGCGACTTGAGGTAGAAGTCCCGGGCGTCGAACCGGAACCGCTTGGGGTCGGCCATGGTGGAGCCGGACTGCACGCACAGCAGCACCTCGTGCGCGTCGGCGTCGCGCTCGTAGGTGTAGTGCAGGTCGTTCGTGGCCACCGGCTTGAGGTTCAGCCGCTTGCCCAGCCGCAGCAGGTCGGCCCGGACCCGGGTCTCGATGTCGAGGCCGTGGTCCATCAGCTCCAGGTAGAAGTTGTCCGGCCCGAAGATGTCGCGGAACTCGCCGGCGGACGCGCAGGCCTGCTCGAAGTTGCCGATCCGCAGCCAGGTCTGGATCTCCCCGGACGGGCAGCCGGTGGTGGCGATCAGCCCTCTGCCGTAGCGGTGCAGCAGCTCGCGGTCGGCGCGGGCCTTGTAAAAGTACCCCTCCAGGCTGGCCAGCGAGGCCAGCCGGAACAGGTTGTGCAGCCCGTCGGCGTCCGCGGCGAGCATGGTCATGTGGGTGTACGCCCCACCGCCGGAGACGTCGTTCTCCCCGCCGTCGGCCCAGCGCACCCGGGTCCGTTCGAACCGGGGGGTGTTCGGGGTGAGGTACGCCTCCAGGCCGATGATCGGCTTCACCCCGGCCGCGGTGGCCTGCTGGTAGAAGTCGTACGCGCCGAACAGGTTGCCGTGGTCGGTCATCGCCAGCGCCGGCATGCCCAGCCGGTTGGTCTCGGCGAACAGCTCCTTGAGCCGCGCCGCCCCGTCGAGCATCGAGTACTCGGTGTGCACGTGGAGGTGTACGAACGAGTCCGCCATCAAGCTCCCCCTCCGCTGCGCCGTCGACGCCCCCCGGCGTGCCGGGCGCCGGCCCGGCTCGGGTCACCCTACCGACCCCGCCGGGCGCCGCCGCGGGCACGACGCGCACCGGGCCGGGCGGTTCCGCGATGTGGCACGCCACCGGCGCGCTGGGTCACCAACGAGACGCGCAGCGCAACCAACGTGCCCGCCGACGGAGGCGGGAGCGGGGCGCCCGCGCCGGGCGGTCGGGCGTGATCCCGTCGCCGGTCGCCCCGGGCCCGCGCCGGGCGCGCTGGCGTCCGGAGGCGCTGTCAGCGGGCGAAGGGCTGGACCATGAGCGCGGCCGCGTGCAGCCACGCGCGGCGGGTCTCCGGGTGCAGCGCCGGGTACTCGATCGACGAGCCGGTCTCCAGCGCCGGGTCGTACGGCACCACCGCCACCGCCCGGGTCCGTGAGGCGAAGTGCCGGGTCAGGTCGTCCAGCAGCGGCGAGCGCCCCGGCGTGGGGCACGACAGCAGGGTGACCGCGTTGCTGGCCAACTGCCCCAGCCCCACGTCGTGCAGCAGGTCCAGCATCCAGTCGGCGGTGAACGCGGCATCCTCGCGCGGCACCGTGGTCACCACCAGCTGGTCGGCCAGTTGCAGCACCGTCTGCCAGTTCGCGCTCTCCACGTTGTTGCCCGTGTCCACGCACACCACGTCGTGGGTGCGGCAGACCAGTTCGAGCACGCGGCGCACGGTGTGCTGGTCCAGCCGCTGGGCGAAGCGCGGGTTCTCCTCGCCGGCCAGCACGTCGTAGGAGCCGTCGGAGGCGTGGCGCAGGTAGTCGTCCAGCCGGTCGGCCAGCTCGTAGGCGGGGCAGCTCTCCACCATCGCCAGGTCGTTCACCAGGTGGCGGATGGTTCGGGCGTGCCGGGCGCTGCCGGCCCGCAGGCCGAGGGTGCCGCGCAGCTCGTTGTCGTCCCACGCCAGCACCCCGCGGCCGCGGATGCTGCCGATGCTCGCCGCGGCCAGCACCGTGGCCGTGGTCTTGTGCACCCCGCCCTTCGGGTTGGCGAAGGCCAGCACCCGGGGCCGACCCAGGTCCGCGCGCAGCAGCGACACCGTCTGCTCGCCCTCGTCCACGATGTGCCGCGGCGGGCGCCAGCCGTTGGCCGGGCCGGGCAGGTGCCCCAGGCCCGGCGACGGCACCCGGGGGGCCACTACCGACGCCCGGCCGGTCGGCGGGTACTCACCGGTCCGCCCGGTCCGCGCGCGGTCCAGCAACGCGCGCCAGCGAGGTACCGGTGCCGCAGGCCGGCCCCAGCCGGTCTCCGTGCCCTCCACGCTCGCCCTCCCAGCACCACAGGCAAAGCCCGGGTCGTCGGTGCCGTCCGCACCGTCGGTGCGGTCCGCCCGGTCGACGCGGTCGGTGACCGGGCCCGTCCGGCTCCGGCGCGCCGGGCACCGGCGCCCCCCGCGCCGGCCGCCCGCGCCGCGGGTCGGACCTCGCCCACCAGGCTACGGAAAACAACCCTATCCAGGCCACACCGTGAACCCCATCCGGCCGTCGGTCGATTGCCGCCGCACCGCGATCCGGTACGGTCCACCCCGCGCGCCGGGATCCGGTACGTGCCGGCGGAGCGCGGACGCGCCTGGTTTTCCGGCGCATCTCGTGCAACGCGGCGGGCGGGTCCCGGGATGCTACCGGCGGCCCCTGCGTTGTGCCGGTGCACGCGTCGGGCCGCCAGCGGAGGCCGCCGACGC
>DATMJT010000252.1:0-5046 GCA_035553735.1 Pilimelia sp. | reverse complement strand
GACGGTGGCGGCGGCGGCCAGCGACGCGCCGCAGGAGCGGCAGAACCGGCGCGTGGGCTCGTTCCCCGCCCGGCACCCGCCGCAGGCCAGGTCACCCTCGCGCGGGGCCCGCACCGGTGCCGGAGGCGGTGGCGTCACCGCGCGCTGGCGCCGCGGCGCCCCGGGCCGGACCTCGCTGGGCCGCACCTCCGTGGGCCGGACCTCCGTGGGCCGCACCTCGGCGGGCTGCGCCGCCGTCGGTTCGGCGGCGCCGGCCGGGCCCGTGTCGGCGGACGCCCCGGCGGCCGGTTCACCGCCGTTCGGGCGCGGACCCCCGCCCCGGACGGGGACGGCGGCCACGGCCGGCGTTCCGGCCCCGACGGGGGCGCCCGTCGAGGCAGGGGACTCGGTTGCGGCGGGCGCTGCGCCGGCGGGCGACGGACCGGTCGTCGCCGCGGCGCCGGGCTCGTCCACCCTGGCCCCGTCCCACTCCAGGAAGGCTCCGCACTGGGCACAGAAGCGCTCGCCGGCGGCGTTGCTGGTGCCGCAGACCTGACAGACGATCATGGGGATGCCTCCACCTCCACGGTGACCCTCACGTGCGCCGGCACGGCCGCGGCGACCACGTCACGCACCCGGCCGGGCGCCACCGCCGCCGGGTCGGCAACCCGGACCACGACCCGCACGTGCGGGGCCGCCGGCTCGGGCGGCGAGGCCCCGGCCGTGGTCGAGGCGGTGGCCCCGCCGGTGTCGGTCACCGTCACCTCGCCGCCGGTGAGCAGCCGCACCTCGGCCGCGAGCCCGGCCGCCGTCCCACGCCAGCGGTGCAGGCGGGCCGCCTGGCCGACCAGGTCGCGGCGCCGGGCCACCGGCAGCGTGTCGTCCACCGGCACGGCGAGCCAGCCGGCCAGCCAGTCCAGGAAGTCCGCCGGGGCCAGCGCGGGGTCCAGGTACGCGTCGAGGCAGTCCAGCGTCAGCAGCACGGGCGCCAGCACCTCGTCCAGCCCGGCCACGAACCGCTGGACGAACTCGTCCTCCTGGTACATGGCCGGCAGCGCCTCACCGATCGGGTACGGGGTCGGCAGGCCCGGGACCGCGGTGCGCATCACCGCACCCGGACCTGGTGACCGTAGGAGAAGGCGAGGGCGTTCGGGCTCAGCTCCACCCGCTGCACCGGGGCACCCCGCTCGCCGGTGCGCGGGTTGGCCGCGAACAGCAACACGTCCTCGACCAGATCCACCCCGGGCAGCTGCTGGAGCACCGCGTGCACCTCGCCGGACTGGACCGGACGCCCGAACGGCCACCCGGTGGACTGCGGCCCGCCGCCGACCGGGCTCAGGTAGGCGTACAGCGCGGCGAGGGCGCGTTCCCGGACCGCGTCCGGGGTGCTCCGGGGGCGGGCGCGCAGCTGCGCCACCACCGTGACGCCCTGGTAGAAGGGCGGTTCGACGAGGACCTGTGCGCCGACGCAGCGCCGCTCGTCCAGGTACGACCTGATGCGCTCCAGCAGGTCCTCGGACGGTTGCAGCTCGCCGAAGCGCGCCGCGTCGTCCCCGCCCCAGCCGACGTCCCGGATCGCCGGCACCACCAGGACCCGCACGGCCGCCGAGTCGGCCCCGGCCGGCACGCAGCGCACCCGCACCGCCTCCGGGGCGGCCTCGCGGGCCAGCTGTTCGTAGTCGGCGGCGGTCACCGCCCGCTCCCGCGTGCGCAGCAGCAGCGGTCCGCGGGCCGCCGCGTCGGTGACCGACTCGCCGTCGACGCCGCCGGTGGCGGGGGCCCGGTTGGTGACCGTGGAGACGAACGGCACGGGGTCGCGCAGCACGGTCAGGCTGTGCCGTGCCACGTTGCCCCGGCGCCCCCCGCCGGTGCGGTACCGGGCCACCCGGACCGTGGCGCCCTTCGGCGGTACCGCGCCGTACCGGCGCAGCGAGCCATCCGGCTGCCGCACCGCCGGGCCGAAGACCACCTCCCCACTGCCCCGGTCCACGGTGACGTGGCGGTCGTCCGGCCCGGAGTCGCTGAAGTCCGGCACCTCCTGCCACGTCGTCCAGCCGTCGTCCTCCGCCACCTCCACCTCCAGGGGTTCACCGGCCACCACCGGCGGGCGGCGCACCGCGAACACGCCCCCCGGCACGCCCTCGGCCTGCCCCAGCACCTCCCCGGTGACCAGCTCCGCGTGCACGGCCGGACCGCTGCCCCCGATGGTGACCGCGGTGGCCGCGCGCAGCCGCGGTGAGGCGCGGTAGAACGGCTGCTCGGGCGCGGGCGGCACGGTGAGGCACCGGACCCATCCCGCCCGGCGCCGGCCGATCACCGAGGCGGCGTGTCCCGCCGGCAGGTGCAGCACCACCTCACCGGGGCGGTTGAACGCACCGGTGGTGTCCCGGTCCACCTCGCACGCACGCCAGCCGCCGTCCGTCCACGCCTGCCATGCCAGCGGCGGGTCCCGGGGGTCGACGCCGCGACCGGCCACCGCGCAGTCGAGCCGGAGCAGGACGGCGCAGCCGGGGACGGGGTCGGACAGGCCGAACAGCACCGCGTCGCCGGGCGCGGGCTCGTCGGCGAAGCACGACACCCACTGGCCCGCGGCCACCTCGTCGGTGCGGTCGACCGGGTCGGTGCCGCCGGGCGCCACCATGACCCGGTCCAGCCGGCACGGCACGATCGCGGCGTCCCGCGTGGTCTGGAAGGCGATCGGCTCCTCGGTCTCGGTGCGCACCGTCGCCACCTGGGTGCCCGCGCGCACCAGCACCGTCTCCTCCCGAGGGGCGGCCAACCAGAACGTCAGTTCCGCGCGGGCCGCGACCGGGGGGAACGGGCGCAGCCCGATCAGGTCGAGAAACTTCAGGTAGTGTCGCCGCGGCACCCGGTTGAGCCGGTACAGCAGCTGGTCCACCACGTAGGCGAACGTCTCGATGAGCGTCACCCCGGGATCGGAGACGTTGTGGTCGCTCCACTCCGGGCAGCGCGCCTGGACCAACCGCTTGGCGTCGTCCACCAGGTCCTGGAAGCGCCGGTCGTCGAGGGTCGGGTTGGGAAGAGACATGGTCAGTCAGCTCCGGCCGTCAGTCCAGCGCATCGGGGTGCGGGGGGATCACGTAGAACGGGAAGACCAGGTTGCGGGGGCTGTTCTCCGTGCGGACCCGGTAGCGGATCGCGATGTGGAGGGTGCCGCGGGCGGCATCGGTGAAGTCGACCTGTACGTCCTCCAGCACGATCCTGGGCTCCCACCGCTCCAGCGCCACCCGTACCTGGTAGGCGATCTGGCCGGCGGTGCCCGCATCGGCCGGGGCGAAGACGAGATCGTGGATCGCGCAGCCGAAGTCGGGACGCGCCGGGCGCTCCCCCGGTGCCGTGCCGAGGATCAGCCGGATGCTCTCCACCAGCTCCCGCTCACCGCGCACGAGCGCGATCGACCCGGTGTGGTCGGTGTGCACCGGGAACGCCCACCCGGCGCCGACGAAGTCCGAGGACACGGGTCAGCCTCCGATCAGGACGGTTGGGCAGCCGCTGAGAACCGGCGCGCCGCAGCCGGTGAGGTCGCCGACCCGGGCCGCGGACACCCAGCTCAGCCAGGACAACGTCAGCGACTGGGTGTTCCTGATGCGGCTGGCGGACCTGGTGGGGGCGCACGTGCTGGTGCAGGAGCGGACGCTGCACTTCCGGCTGCCCGAGGCGCCGGCCACGGCCCCGGACCCGAGCACGAAGGCCACCCAGGACCCCCTGGTCCTGGAGGCGAACCGCAACCTGATCTCACTGCGCGCCGGAATCACGGCCACCGGACAGGTGCCGGAGGCGGTGGTCCGCGGCTGGGACCCGGCCGGCAAGCAGGCGGTCACCGCGTCGGTCCGCCCGGCACCGCCCGGCACCGAGGTCCCCGGCCTGGACGCGCCGGAGCTCGGACAGACCTTCGCCAGCCCGCCGTACCTGGCCGCCGACCCCACGCTGGTCACCGACGGGGCGGTGCGGGCCGCCGCGGCGGCGCTGGGCGAGCGGCTGGGTGCCGGCTGCGTCGAGCTGGACGGGGTGGCCAAGGGCAACCCCCGGCTGCGGGCGGGTGCCGCGGTGGCGCTGGCCAACGTCGGCGAGCCGGTCCAGGGCAAGTACACCCTGACCAGCACCCGGCACCTGTTCAGCGAGCAGGCCGGCTACACCACCGCGTTCGCCGTCTCCGGGCGCAGCGACCGCTCGCTGTACGGGCTCACCGGCGCGGGCGGGGCGAACGGCGGTGCGCCGGGGCCGTTCGCCGGGCTCGTGCCGGCGGTGGTCAACGACGTCAAGGACCCCCAGCGGGCGGGGCGGGTCAAGCTGACCCTGCCCTGGCTGGACCCGCAGTACACCACCGGGTGGGCGCGGGTGGTGCAGCCGGGCGCCGGCCGGGACCGGGGACTGGTGCTGCTGCCCGAGGTCGGCGACGAGGTGCTCGTCGGTTTCGCCGGCGCCGACCTGGACACCGCGTACGTGATCGGCGGGCTGTACAACGGCAAGGACACCCCGCCCACGCTCGGCACCGATCCGGTGGACGGCACGAGCGGCGAGGTCGCCGCCCGGGCACTGGTGTCCCGGACCGGCCACCGCCTGGAGCTCACCGAGTCCTCCGCCGGGCCGGACGGGGTGCTGCTGGCCACCGGGGACGGGAAGCTGACGGTCCGGCTGGACGAGAAGGGGACCCTGGTCGAGATCGCGAGCGCGGGCACGGTGCGCATCACCGCCCGGGACGGGGTGAGTGTCGACGCCGGGTCGGGGCCGCTGGAGCTGTCCGGCCAGAAGGTCACCGTCACGTCCCGCAGCGACGTGGCCGTGCAGGCGCAGGGCCAGGCCACGGTCAAGGGCACCGCGGGCGCGACCGTGGAGGGCGCCACGGTCAAGGTCAGCGGCCAGGGCGCCGCGGAGCTCACCGCGAGCGGTTCGGTCACGGTCCGCGGCGGCGTGGTTCGGATCAACTGAGACGAGGAGGTACGCGATGCCGCCTGCCGCACGGGTCGGCGACCCGACCGGCCACCCGGGCACCATCGGCGGCCCCGGCGTGCCGACCCGTGCGGCAGGCGGCATCGCGTACCTCCT
>DATMJT010000251.1:0-2579 GCA_035553735.1 Pilimelia sp. | reverse complement strand
CGCCGCCCTGGCGGATCGGGTGCGCGGGCGCGGGCGCGACGGCCGGCGGGCGGACACCGAGGCGCTGCTGACGAGGATCGAGGCGGTCAGCCGGTTCCTGCGACACACCGACGATCATGTGCCGGCGCGGCGGCTGGTGGCCGCCCGTACCGTGGTGGAGCGGTCCGCGGCGCGGCTGGAGCTCTCCCGGGACCACACGGTGGTCGCGCTGGCCGGCTCCACCGGCAGCGGCAAGTCCAGCCTGTTCAACGCGCTCGCCCGGTTGGAGCTGTCCCCGGTCGGGGTGCGCCGGCCGACCACCGGGGTGGCCCACGCCTGCGTGTGGGGGCAGCTGGAGGGCGCGAACCGACTGCTGGACTGGGTGGGCGTGCTGCCCCGGCACCGGTTCGTCCGGGAGAGCGCGCTGGACGCCGACGACGAGGCCGCCCTGCGCGGGCTGATCCTGCTGGACCTGCCGGACTTCGACTCGGTCGAGCGGGCCCACCGGATGGAGGTGGACCGGCTGCTCAACCTGGTCGACCTGGTGGTGTGGGTGGTCGACCCGCAGAAGTACGCCGACCGGATCGTGCACGAGGGCTACCTGCGCCAGTTCCACCGGCACCGGGACGTCACCGTGGTCGTGCTCAACCAGGTGGACCGGCTTGCGGCCGGCGACGTCGACCGGGTGGTCGAGGACCTCGAGCGGCTGCTCGCCCACGACGACCTCGCCGACGTGCCGGTGCTGGCCCTGTCCGCCGTCCAGGCGGACACCCAGGCCGAGCTGCGTGAGCTGCTGGAGCGCACGGTGGCCGCCCGGCAGGCGGCGCTGCTGCGGCTCGGCGGCGACCTCGACGCCGTGGTCGCGGAGGCCGCCGCACTGGTCGGCCCCGAGGTGGCCGAGGACAGTGTGGACCGAGGCGCGGTCCGCGCCCTGTCGGAGGCGCTGGCCGCCGTCGCCGGGGTGCCGGCGGTGACCGAGGCGACCGAGCGGGCGTACCGGCAGCGCGCCGTGGGCGCCACCGGCTGGCCGCCGCTGCGCTGGCTGCGCCGGCTGCGGCCCGATCCGCTGCGCCGGCTCCATCTGGACACGGGCACCGCGCCGGGCGAACTGCCCGCGGCGACCTCGCTGCCGGAGTCCGACGCGGCCCAGCGCTCCGCGGTGGGGCTGGCCGTACGCCAGCTCGCCGACCAGGCCGCCGCCGACCTGCCCGAGCCCTGGCCGGCGGCGGTCACCCTGGCCGCCCGATCCCGGCTGGACGACCTGCCGGACGCGCTGGACCGGGCGGTGGCCGGCACTGACCTGGGGTTGAACCGGCGGCCCTTGTGGTGGCGGGTGGCCAGCCTCGGACAGTGGCTGGCGACCCTCGCCGCGCTCGGGGGGCTGCTGTGGCTGGCGATCGGGTACGGCGTGCGGGTGCTGGGCCTGCCGGAGCTGCGGCATCCGCGGATCGGCGAGGCGCCGCTGCCCACGCTGCTGCTGCTCGGTGGGCTGCTCGGTGGGCTGCTGCTCGCGGTGTTGCTGCGCCCGGTCGTGCGCTGGGCCGCCCGCCGGGCCCGGGCACGGGCCGACCGCCGGCTGCGGGCCGCGGTCACGGAGGTGGCGCGGGAACACGTCGTGGCGCCGGTGCGCGAGGTGCTGCACGCATACGCGCGGGCGCGGGAGGCACTGCTCGCCGCCCGGGGCGCGGGGTGATCCGACCGGTACGCGTCGGGCTCCTGCTGCTGGGCCTGCTGCACGTCGGCCTGGGCGTGCCGGCGGTGCTGGCCCCGCGCCGGTACTTCGACACCTTCCCCGGCCTTGGCCACGCCTGGACCGCCGCGTACCCGCCCTTCAACCGGCACCTGATGGTCGACGTGGGGGCGGCGTTCCTGGCGCTCGGCGTGATGCTGCTGGCTGCCGCCTGGCTGCGGGACCGCCGGGTGGCCGGCGTGGTACTGGTCGGCGACCTGGTGTTCAACACGGTCCACCTCGGCTTCCATCTCGGCGACCACGGGCGGCTGACGGGCGTGGACCTGGCCGCCAGCCTGGGCAGCCTGGCGGTCGGTGTGCTGGCACCGGCGGCGTTGCTGGCGGCGCTCGCCGCCCGGGGCACGCCGGCCGGGCCCGGGCCGCGGCGGTAACCCGCCCGCGCCGACCGACCGCCACTCGGGGCCGGCGGGCCGCCGCACCGCCACTCGGAGCCGCCGCGGCCGGCGGGCCGCCGCGGCCGGCGGGCCGCTCCGCGTAGGCTCGTGCCATGCGCCCACCCCGGACGCCGGTCGAGGCCGTGCTGCACGCCGCGCGGGACGTCACCCGGCTGGATCAGGCGTTCGACGCGGAGATGCTCGGCGGCGCGCTGTTGGGCAGCGTCTACGCCATCGCACCGGGCGCGCGAGCCGCCGCCGTGCGCGACTTCGTCGAGACGTTCCTGACCCGGACCGCCCGACGCCGGACCCCGGCCGCGGCCGCGGTCCGCCAGGTGTTCGCCGCACTGGTGCCGGACGCCCCGGGGGCGGCGCGGGTTCGGGCCGGCACCCAGCCACCGGCGTGGGCGGGCCAGCTGGGCCGGGTCCGGCTCACCGGCAGCCACGGCTACGGCGACGTGTACGGCGACCAGACC
>DATMJT010000250.1:0-9569 GCA_035553735.1 Pilimelia sp. | reverse complement strand
CTAGGGTGGCATCCACCAGTGTTCCGTTCACGGAACGATTGGGCGAGCCGGCCCGGCGGACCGGGTGGCGTGGGAGGTGCGGTGTGTCGGTTCGTCGTCTCGCCGAGGTGGAGCCGTTCGGCATCGAGGCCGTCGCCGCGGCGGCCGGCTCGGCACCGGACGTGCTGCGGCTGGAGAACCTCGACACCGACCTGCCCCCGCCGCCGGCGGCGGTCGCCGCCACCCGGCGCGCGGTCGGCCGCGACGAGGCCAACAGCTACCTGCCCTTCACCGGCCTGCCGGAGCTGCGCCGGGCGGTCGCCGACCGGCTGGTCCGACAGACCGGCCGCCACTACGACCCGGACACCGAGGTGGTGATCAGCTCAGGCGGCCTGGCCGGTGTCCTGTCCGTCCTGCTGGCCACCGTGGACGCCGGTGACGAGGTGGTGGTGACCGATCCCGGCTACGCCGGCCTGCTGCACCGGATCCGCCTGGTCGGCGCGATCCCCCGGCAGGTGCCCCACGTGGTGGTCGGCAACCGGTGGCGGCTGGACACCGACGAGCTGGCGCGCGCGGTCGGGCCGCGTACCCGGGTGGTGCTCATGGTCAACCCGGGGATGCCCACCGGCGCACTGTTGACCGACGCCGACTGGCGCGCGGTGGCCGCGGCGTGCGAGCGGGTCGGGGCCTGGCTGGTCTACGACGCGGCCCTGGAGCGGATCGTCTACGCCCGGCGGCCCGCCGAGCACCCCGTGCGCCTGCCCGAGCTGGCCGAGCGCACCATCACCGTCGGGTCGCCGGCGAAGGAGTACCGCATGATCGGCTGGCGGGTGGGCTGGATCGCCGGGCCGCGCCCGGTCATGGCGGACGTCGCCCAGGGGGTGGTCTACAACACCGTGGTGCCCAGCGGCTTCGCGCAGCTCGGTGTCGCGGCGGCGCTGACGACGCCCGACGACGGCGTGGCCGCCGCCGTGGCGCGGTGGCGGCACCGGCGGGACACCGTGCTGGACCAGCTGCGCGACCTGCCCGTGATCGTGCCCGAGGGCGGCTGGTGCGCGCTGCTGGACGCCGCGGCCTGCGGACCGGGCGCCGCCGCCCTGTCCCGGCGGCTGCTGGCGCGCGGGCGGGTCGCCGCCACGCCGATGACCACCTGGGGGGCGCGGGTCGCCCCTCGCTACCTGCGCCTGGTCTTCAGCAACGAACCGGTCCACCGGCTGGCCACCCTGCGGGACCGGATGGCCGCGGCCCTCTAGCGGAGCGGCCGCGCGGCCGCGCGGCCGCTCCGGCTGGCCCGCCGCCCGCACCGGCTGGCCCGGCGGCCCCCCGGCGCCCTCATCGTGCAGCGCATGGACGACGAGGCAGCGCTTCGTCGTCGCCTGCCCACCGCCGTCCGCGCCGCCGAACAGGCGTACCGCGACGGCCGCCAACCCGAGCCGCAGCCGGCCGTGCCCGACTGGATCGCCGACACCCGCCACCGCGTCAACAACGACACCACCTCGAAGTGGGGACGGCACTTGGAAGAACGCCGCGAGCACCTGGCGCAACGGCTCGACGCCATGGCCCGCGAAGTCGCCGCGCAGCAACCGCGGTGGGCGATCGACACCCTCGGCCAGCGCCCCCAGGACGGCCGGGCCGCGCTCGCACGGGACCGCGCCGCGAGCCTCGCCGCGGCCCACCGGCAGATGTATGCCGTACCCGACGACGACCCCCGCATCCTCGGCCGCGAACCCCGACTCCAGGACGGCCCGCGCCGCCGCCCCGTACGCGCCGAGCGTGCCCGCACGAACCGGGCGTCATCCGCCGAACGGGCCCGGGAAGAGCTGCGGCGCAAGCTCCGCCAAGCCGTCGAACGGCGACCGATCGACCTCACCATCCGCCGGGACGACAAGGCCGAACCCACCAACCGCCAGACGCATACAGCGCGCGCCCAGCAGGAGCAGCGGCGGGCCGAGCAACAGCGTGTTGCCGAACAGCGACGCCGGGCCGAGCAGCGACGGCGCGGGTCCCAACGAGGCCCGCACCTGTAGGTTGCGACGCGCCGGCCTGGCAGTGGTGGTCAACACGGTGCCGGTGTCAATGTTGTCATCGCACCCGGCCCGGGACGTCACCACTACCCGAATGTTTACACGCTGTCTACAATTCGGGTGTGGTCAGCGAGCGGTACCGGTGGGACGACCGGAGCTATGACAAGGTGACCGGCGCGGGGCTGCGCTGGCCCCAGGTCATCGAGGCCCTACGCAACCGGCCGCGGGTGCGGCTCCACCTCGGGGCGATGCTGCGCATCGCCGCCCGCGACGACCAGGGCGCCTGGGTCCTCGTCACCCTGATCGAGGAGGACGACGACGAGTACCTGATCGTCTCGGCCCGGACGCTGACCGAGCAGGAGGCCGCCGCAGCGGCCGTGATGACCGAAGGGGGACCACGATGACCACCAGCAACAGGAACCGGGCCGCCGCGGAGGCGTCGGCCGACGCGCCGATCGACTGGGCCGGCGCCACCGTGGAAACCGCCCCGGCGGCGGCCAGCGTGGTCTACTCCACCCGGCTGGACGCCGACCTGGCCCGTCGGCTGGTTGCCCAGGCCGAGCGGCGCGGGATCAAGCCGGCCGCATTGCTGCGCGAACTGGTCGCCCAGGGCCTGCCGGCGTACGAGACCAACGATGACGAGGCCACCGTCCGGCTGGCCGACCTGCGCCAGGCCGTGCAGACCCTGGCCCGCACCATCGAGACCGCCGCTCGCCGCGCCGCCTGAACACCGGCGGCCAGCCGGGGAGCCCCGCACGAGTCGCCAGCCCGACCCGCCGCCCGGGGCCTGCGGCGCCACCGGTTAGCGGCGCGCCCGCAGGGGAACTACGGCTACGGCCGGCTACCGCCAGCCGGCCGGAGGGAGATGCCGATGACCCGCTACGGGTTTCATGCCTCGCACGAGCAGCTGGCCCCGAGTGCGCTGCTGACGGCCGTCCGGCACGCCCAGGACGCCGGCTTCGCCGCCGGGATGTGCTCGGACCACTTCGCACCGTGGAGCAACGCCCAGGGCCACTCCGGGTACGCCTGGTCCTGGCTGGGCGCTGCGCTGGCCACCACCGAGCTGCCGTTCGGCGTGGTCAGCGCGCCCGGCCAGCGCTACCACCCGGCCATCGCCGCGCAGAAGGCGGCCACCCTGGCCGAGATGTTCCCCGGGCGGTTCTGGGTGGCCCTGGGCAGCGGTCAGGCGATCAACGAACACGTCACCGGCGACCGGTGGCCGCCCAAGGCGGAGCGCAACGCGCGGCTGCGCGAGTGCGTGGACGTCATGCGGGCGATGTTCGCCGGCGAGTGCGTCTCGCACCGCGGCCTGGTCACGGTCGACCGGGCGCGGCTGTACACCCGCCCGCGCACGCCCCCGCCGCTGGTTGGGGCGGCCGTCTCCGCCGAAACCGCCGGGTGGGTCGGCGGCTGGGCGGACGGGCTGATCACCGTCAACCAGCCGGTCGAGCGGCTGCGCCGGGTCCTGGACGCGTTCCGCGCCGGGGGCGGCGCCGGCAAGCCGGTGCGGCTGCAGGTGCACCTGTCCTGGGCCGCGGACGAGGCCACCGCCGCGCGCCTGGCCCACGAGCAGTGGCGCACCGCGGTGCTGGGCAGCGATGTCGCCTGGGAGCTGGCGACGCCGGAGGAGTTCGAGCAGGTCGGCGCGTACGTCCGGCCCGAGGACGTGCGGCCGCACGTGCTGATCTCGGCTGATCCGCAGCGGCACGTCGACTGGCTGGCCGGCTACGCCGAGCTGGGCGTGGACGAGATCTACCTGCACCACGTGGGCCAGGAGCAACGGGAGTTCATCGACGTCTTCGGCGCCAAGGTGCTTCCGCAGCTGGCCGGAAGGCCCGCGTGACCGCCGGCTTCCCGCCCATCGACAGCTACGGGTTCCTGTCGGACGCGCCCACCGCGGCGCTGGCCGCGCCCGACGGTGCGGTGGAGTGGTTCTGCGGCCCGCCGTCCGACGGCGGCAGCGTCTTCGCCCGGCTCGCTCAGTGCGGCAGGAACACCGACCGTACGTTGTGGTCAGTCTTGTCCTTGAACATCCGGTAGCCGGCGGGCGCCTCGTCCAGCGGCATCACGTGCGTGGCCAGGTGCTCGGTGACCAGCTCGCCGCGCCGCATCCGCTCCAGCAGCATCGGGATGTAGCGGTGACCGTGCTGCTGCGCCGCACGCAGCGTCAGGCCCTTGTTCATCAACGCGCCCAGCGGGAACTTGTCCACCAGCCCGCCGAACACCCCGAGCACGAACACCGAGCCGCCCTTGCGGCAGGCGTGGATGGCCTCACGGACCGCCGTCGGCCGGTCCGACTGCATCCGCAGCTGCTGCTTGAGCTGGTCGTAGGCGTACTGCGGGCCGGAGCCGTGCGCCTCCATGCCGACCGCCTCGATGCACACGTCCGGTCCCCGGCCGCCGGTACGCTCGCGCAGCTCCGCGGCCACGTCCGTGCGCGCGTAGTTCAGCGTCTCGGCCCCGACGTGCGTCTCGGTCATGCGCAGCCGGTAGTCGTAGCGGTCGATGACGATCACCCGCTCCGCCCCGAGCAGGACCGCGGCGCGCGCCGCCATCTGCCCGACCGCACCCGCGCCCCAGACCGCCACCACGTCGCCGGGCCGCACGCCGCCCAGGTCGGCGCCCATCCAGCCGGTCGGCGCGGAGTCCGAGGCGAACAGCGCCCGCGCGTCGCTGACCTCGTCGGGCACCGTGAAGGCGCCGACGTCGGCGTACGGCACCCGCACGTACTGCGCGTGGCTGCCGGCGAACCCGCCCATCGCGTGCGAGTAGCCGAAGACCCCGCCGGGGGCGTGCCCCCACGCGGTCTCCGTGATCGCCGGATTGGTGTTGCCGTTGTCGCAGAGGGAGTGCAGGTCCTGCGCGCAGTACCAGCACCGGCCACAGGAGATGAACGAGCAGACCACCACCCGCTCCCCCACGCGGCGCTTGCGCACCGCCGGGCCGACCTCGACCACCTCGCCCACGAACTCGTGTCCGATGATGTCCCCGCGGCGCATGAACGGGATGTACCCGCCGAGCAGGTGCAGGTCCGAACCGCAGGTCACGGTGCGGGTCACCCGGACGATGGCGTCCTGCTCGTTGACGATGACCGGGTCGGGCACCTGCTCCACGGCCAGCTCGTTGACGCCCTTCCAGAGCAGCGCCTTCACAGCAGCCCCTCCTCGCGCCCGTGCCGGGTGGCGAACGCCAGCGGCCGGCTCAGCAGGGTGGGCCGCGTCGTCGGCGGCTGGCTGGGCCGCAGCACCTCCCCGGTCTCCAGCAGGCTGCGGGTCTCCCGCAGCCCCCGGCGCACGGCCCACCTCGGGTCGCGGCCCCGCAGCCGCGCCAGCACGCCGCGCAGGCCGGAGGGCTCGCCGGCCCGCAGCCGGACCGCGATCTCCGTGCCGCGGCCGCCCGGCGCCGGCCGCAGCCGGACCTCGACCGCGTCACGCAGCCGGGCGAGCGGCTCGGGCAGGCCGCCGGCTGACATCACCCGCTCGGCCGGCACGTGCACGGTGAGGACGTGCCACCGTGGCTCGGATGGGCGTCGCGCGGCGGCCGCGGCCCGGGCGCCGCCGCGCCGGGCACCCGACACCCGCACCGCCACGATCACCCCACCTGCGACGGCGCCGGCGACCGCCACCCCGGTCATCAATCTCATGGCCCCTCCCCAGACCGAGTCGCCGCCCTCGCGGCCCGCCACGGTCGTCCCGGGCGTACTGCCGAAGTACCTGATGTGCCGGCGGTCAAACCGGGATCGTCAAGATATGTCCGGCGGCCGCGTGCGCCGGCGCGGATTCCGGCGCCGGTCGGGCGCGGCGGCGCGCGGACGCGGCGGTGCCGGTCGGCGCCCGGCCGCCGTCGGGCCGGGCGGTCACCGGTGCACCCGGCGCAGCGCGGCACGGACCGCCCGGAGCAGGGTCGAGGCGTCGAACGGCTTGGGCACCAGCGGAATCTGTGCGGGCAACTGCCGGCCGTCGCGGACCGCGCCGTCCGGGTAGCCGGACATCAGCACGATGGGCAGCGCCGGCCGGAGGCTGCCCGCGGTGTCGATGAACTCGGCGGCCGACATGCCCGGCATCACCACGTCGGACAGGACCAGGTCGAGGCGGCGCTCGGGGTCGCCGAGGAGGCGCAGCGCGGCATCGCGGCGGGCGACCGAGGTCACCGCGTACCCGGCCTGGGTGAGGATCCGGCAGGCGATGTCGCGTACCGCGTCGTCGTCCTCGACCACCAGGACGTGCTCGCCGCGGGCCCGGGCCGAGTCGGGTTCGGCGGGCGTCACCGGCTGCTCGGGCCCACCGGCCCCCGGCAGGTAGAGGGTCACGGCGGTGCCGGTACCCGGCTCGGACCACAACCGCACGGCGCCCGCCGCCTCCTTCACCGCGCCGTACACGGTGGCCAGGCCGAGGCCGCTGCCGCTGCCGGGCCCCTTGGTGGTGAAGAACGGTTCGAAGGCCCGGCGCGCCACGTCGGGCTCCATCCCGCAGCCGGTGTCGCTGACGGTCAGGCGGACGTAGCGCCCCGGCGCCAGGTCGCCGTCGCGCCAGGGGGCCTCCGAGTCCTCGGCCGTGGCGGTCGCGATGGTCAGCCGGCCGCCGTCCGGCATCGCCGTCCGGGCGTTGACCACCAGGTTGAGGATGATCTGTTCGAGCCGGCCGCGGTCGATGCGGACGTAGCCCACGCCGGGCTCCGTCTCGGTGACGAACTCGATGTCCTCACCGATCGTGCGGCGCAGCAGCCGCTCGGTGTCCGCCACCACGGCGTTGAGGTCGATCAGCTCCGGCTGGCTCGGCTGCAGCCGGCTGAAGATCAGTAGCTGGCGGGTGAGCCGTGCGGCCTGCTCGGCCGCCTGGGCGATGCCCTCGAGATCGGCGCGGATGGGATCGCCCGGCGGGAGGCTGTCCAGGGCCAGTCCGGCGTAGCCGCTGATCACCCCCAGCAGGTTGTTGAAGTCGTGCGCTATGCCGCCGGCGAGCTGCCCGAGGGAGTCCAGCCGCTCGGCCTGCCGCAGCTGGTGTTCGAGGGTCTGTCGCTCCTGCTCGGCGACGATCCGCTCGGTCACGTCGCGCAGGATGCCCTCCACCGCGACCAGCGCGCCGTGGCGGTCCTGGATGCCGATGGCACGCTGCTCCAGCCACACCCGCTCGCCGTCGGGCCGCCGGACCCGCAGCACGAGCGGGCGGTCCGGCGGGCAGTGCCAGGAGCGCTCCATGGCGGGCCGGTCCTCCGGCTCCACGATGGCGAACAGCAGCCCCACGTCGGCGCGCAGCTCCTCCGGGGTGTGGCCGGTCAGTGCGCTCGCCGCGGGGCTGATGTACTCGACCGCCGGCTCGGGCAGCAGCCGGTAGCGGAACACGATGTCCTTGAGGTGTTCGGCGACGAGGCGGAAGCGCTCCTCGCTGGTGTGCAGCGCCGCCAGCGCGCGCCGCCGCTCGTCGCGCCGACGGGCCTCCCCGAGCTCCCGCTCCACGACCGGCACCAGCCGGGTCAGGCTGTCCTTGAGCACGAAGTCGTGCGCGCCGGTGCGCATGAGCGCCGCGGCCGCCTCCTCGCCGATCTGCCCGGACACGACGATGAACGGCACGTCCAGGCCGCTGTCGCGGACCAGGCGCAGGGCGGACTGGGCGTCGAAGGTGGGCATCCGGTTGTCCGAGATCACCAGGTCCGGCGGCTGGCGCTGCAGCGCCTCGGCCATCGTCGCGGCGTTGTCGACCCGGTCGTAGGAGACCTCGAACCCCTCGCGGCGCAGGCGCCTGACGACGAGGGCGGCGTCGTCCTCGTCGTCCTCCACGAGCAGCAGGCGGATGGCCTTCACGGCTAGCCGCCCCCCAGCGGCTTCGGCGACTGGTTGACCAGCAGCCAGTACAGGCCCAGCACCCGGACGGCCTCGAGGAACTCCCCGAAGACCACCGGCTTGCGGACGTAGCTGTTGGCGCCGTACGAGTAGCTGTCGACGATGTCGCGCTCCTCGCTGGAGGTGGTGAGCACCACGATGGGCAGCAGGCGGGTCCGCTCGTGGGCCCGGATCGTGCGCAGCACCTCCAGGCCGCTGACCTTGGGCAGGTTGATGTCCAGCAGGACCAGCGCGGGCGACGGCGGGCCGTCCTGCTCGGGCAGCAGGTAGCGCAGCGCCTCCTCGCCGTCCATGACGACGTCCACCGGGTTGCTGATGTTGTTGCGACGCAGCGCCCGCAGGGTGAGCTTCACGTCGTCGGGGTTGTCGTCCACCAGCAGGATGCTGCCCTCAACCATGCGGCGTCCCCGTTCCGTGACTCAGGCTGAAGTAGAAGGTGGCGCCGCGGTCCGGCTCCGACTCGGCGAAAACGTGGCCGCCGTGGCGGTGGACGATGCGGGCGACGATGGCGAGCCCGATGCCGGTGCCCTCGAAGTCGGTCTTGGCGTGCAGGCGCTGGAAGGCGGTGAAGAGCTTGTCCGCGTACTGCATGTCGAAGCCGGCGCCGTTGTCGCGGACGAAGAAGAACCGGGTGCCGTCGCGGTCGACCTCGCCGACCTCGATGGTGGCGTGCTCGCGGTTGCCGGTGAACTTCCACGCGTTGGCCAGCAGGTTGTGCATCATCAACCGCAGCAGGTGGCGGTCGCCGGAGGCGACCAGCCCGTCGGCGACGACCGGGTGCACGCGGCGCTGCGGGTCCGCGCCGGCCAGCTCCGCCAGGACCTCGCGGGCCAGGCCGCTGAGGTCCACGCGGTCGCGGGTCAGCTCGACCCGGGTGGCCCGGGAGAGGTCGAGCAGGTCGTCGATCATGCGGCCCATCCGCTGGACATTGGTCTGGATCCGGTGGAGGTAGTCGCGGCCGTCGGCGTCCAGCACGTCGCCGTAGTCGTCCAGCAGCGCCTCGCTGAACCCGTGCAGCGACCGCAGCGGCGCCCGCAGGTCGTGGGAGACCGAGTAGGCGAACGCGTCCAGCTCGCGGGTGGAGGCCTCCAGCTCCGCGGTACGTTCCCGGACCCGCTCCTCGAGGTCGGCGTTGAGCCGGCGCACCTCCTCCTCGGCCTGCTTGCGCTCGGTGATGTCGGTGGAGATCCCGCACACCGCGTACGGCTCGCCGGCGGCGTCGAAGACCGGGAACTTGACCGACACGTAGGTCCGCAGGCCCTCGTCGGTCTGGGCCGACTCCTCGTACTGCACCGGTCGACCCCGCGCGGCCACGCCGAGGTCGTTGGCCCGCAGCTGGTCGGCCAGCGGGGCCGGGAACACGCCGTGGTCGGTGAGGTTCACGACCCGGTCGCGGGTCACCTTGAACAGCCGCTCCCACTCGCGGTTGACCAGCAGGTACTGTCCGTTGTCGATCCGCTTCATGTAGATGTTGGCCGAGGTGTGGTCGATCAGCTCCTGCAGCTGGTTGTGACTGGCGCGGGCGTCGCGCTCGGCGTCGCGGCGGGCCTGGTCGAGCTGGGCGAGGCGGCGCCCGGCCACGACCCCGAACCACACCAGGACCGCCAGGTTGCCGACGGCCACGGCCAGCAGCGCCGGGCCCGTGCCGGCGGGACGCGGCAGCAGCACGGCACCCGCCGCCAGGGCCGCCGAGGCGGCGAGGGCCGCCAGCAGGGCCGGGCGCAGCC
>DATMJT010000249.1:0-2856 GCA_035553735.1 Pilimelia sp. | reverse complement strand
AATCCAGGGTCCGGCGCACCGTCGGCCCGGTAGCGCACGACGGCGTACCGCTCGGTGTTGCCGGCCGGCAGCCCGCCGACGACCAGAACCGTGCCGTCGGGCTGCGCGACGACGTCCGTCACGCTCAGCCCGGGTGTGGGGTCGAGGACCCGGCCGTCGACGCCGAAGTCCGGGTCGGGGGCGCCGTCGGGCAGCAGCCGGACGGTCAGCGCCCGGTCCCCGGAGGCGGTCTGGGAGGCGCCCGTGACGGCGATCCTCCCGTCGGGGTGCAGCGACAGCGCGGCCGGGCGGTCCCACGGATGGGCGCGGCCGCTGCCGGTCCACACGCGGCCGTTGACGCCGAACGAGGTGTCCGGGGTCCCGTCGGGCAGGTATCGCTGGAGCGCGTAGAAGCCGCCCACGGCGGCCGGACCGGGGCGGCCGTGGGTGAGGCCGAGAACGAGAATTCGCCCGTCGGGCTGCCGCACCATGTCGACCACGTCGCTGACCTGCAGGCCGAGGGTGGCGGAGACCCGGCCGCCGGTACCGAAGGACGGATCGAGCGTGCCGGGGCCGCCGGGTTCCACCGCACCGGGCGCCGCGGCCGGTCGCGCAGGCGCCGCGGCCAGGACGGGCGCGGCGGCCCGGACGGGCGCGGCCGCGTGCGCGTGCGCGGCCGCGTGCGCGTGCGCGTGCGCGGGCGGCGCGACGCCCGCCGCGGCGGCGAGCACGGCGCCGGCCAGCGCGCCGAGGGACGGTAGGCAGCGGTGACGCATCGGATCTCCCCAGGATCGGACGAACGGTGCGGTGCCACGACAGGGCCGGGACCCACCGTCCGTACCGAACCAGTTACCCGCGCCGGACGGAAGTCGCGCGGGAGAAACGACGATCAGCGACAAAGGCCGCAACCGCGCCGCCGCCGAGCCGGCGTGGGGGTCACCGGACGCCTCCACCGGGCAGGTGGGCGTCCAGCCAGGCGAGCAGGGTGGCGGTGTAGGCGGGGCTGACCGCGTCGAGCTCCTCCCGCCCGCCCACGGTCGGCAGGTGGTCGCAGCCGGCCAGCCGACGGATGGTCAGCGAGGTGCCGGCGCCGGCCGCGGCGGCCCGCCAGACGGCGACGCTCTCGGCCACCGGCACCCACCCGTCGGTCTCGCCGTAGTACAGCAGCACCGGGCAGCGCACCTGGGCGAACACCGGGGCCGGGTCGAAGTCCAGGTCGGTCCAGGTGCCCGGCCGGCCCGACAGCTCGCGCGGGACATACGCCAGCGGAAACCAGGGGCGGCCGGCGAACCGGTCGACGACGACCTGGGCGGTGGCCCGGTCGACGCCGCCGCGCTGGTACTCCTCGAGCGCCGTCCGCAGCTCCGCCAGCTCCGCCTGGTCGGCGCCGGTGAAGCCCCGCTGGCGCAGCTGGGCGGCGGTGCCGAAGCGCATCTGGCGGGCCGGGCTCACCCCGCACGACGACACCAGGACCAGGAAGTCCACCAGGCCCGGGTACCGCGCGGCGGCCAGGGGCGCGGCCCAGGCGCCCTGGCTGAAGCCCCACAGCCCCACCCGCACCGGGCCGAGCCGCCGCCGCAGCAGCCGGACCGCCGCCGCGGCGTCGCGGGCCTGGGTGTCCAGCGGCACGTCGCGCCGTGGGAGGCCGGGACGGCGGTCGTAGCGCAGGACGGCGACGCCGAGCGACGGCAGGGCCCGAGCCAGGTGGGCGTAGCAGAAGTAGGACCGCGCCCCGGCCTGCGCGCCGTGCAGCGCCGCCACCGCCCCGCGCACCGGTCCGGCCGGCAGGTCCAGCGTCGCCGGCAGCGCGGCGTCACCGGCGTCGACGGTCAGCTCCACACCGGCAGTCAAGCACGGGGCCACGGGGCCCGGCTCCGGCGGCCGGTCAGGCCGTTCTGAGGTACGCGCGCTGCCGGGCCGTGAAGGTGCCCGTGCGGCAGGGGTACGAGACGGCGTGCATCACGTTGCACCGCGACGGGTGGTGGTCGAGCCCGTACGCGTGGCCGACCTCGTGCAGCGTGGTCAACGGCAGCGGACGCAGCCGCGAGTTCAGCGTGATCACGATGGCGAACCGGCCCCCGGAGAGCTGTCGCCCGCCCTGCCAGCCTGCGGTCCCCGCCGGCAGCGGCGCCTCCCGCACGATGACGCAGGCCCGGGCGCCCACCCGGCAGCGGCCGTAGACGACGGTGGAGGCCTTGGCGAGGTAGTCGACCCGGGCGATGGCGGCGCGGACCTGCCAGCCGGGCCGGATGTATCCCTCAAGGCGCACGAATACCGCCGAGTTCACACTCGCGGCCTGGGCGGGCGACGGGATCAGCATTCCGCCGCCCAGGAACGTGAGCAGCGCGGCGAGCCAGAGGGCCATTCGCGCCCCGCCCGGGCGCGCCCGGCGGCGATTCCGGCCCGGCACGCCGGGACACCTCGCAATTGCCGCCACTTCGCTGACCATCACCGCTTCATTACTGTACGTGTTGGGCGCGGATGGCCGGACACTCACCGTCTCGACGCTCGATTCGCTTGCCCGGTAAGCGTTCACGGCCCTCTCCCTCCCTGACGGGACCCCGAGCCGTCGACCGACCCCGGGAGGCAATTGTTACGCGGCGTAGCGAACGCAGGATGTCGGCCATGCGGGCGCAAGCGCGGTTATCCGGGGCATTCCCCGGAATTCCGCAACGACGCTCCTGGATGCAAGCACTAATCGCTCAATAGGTAACTACGCAGAGTAATTGCGCCACGGAGGGTGGCCGTGGCGCTACAGCTCCGCGTTATCGCACCGCTTCGGAGAGTCAGGATTCGCGGGCCCGTCCCGCCGGAGCCGCAGACGCCGGGGCGCCGTCGAACGGCGCCGCACGGGCGCCAGAAGGCACGGGGCCGGGA
>DATMJT010000248.1:0-20471 GCA_035553735.1 Pilimelia sp. | reverse complement strand
CAGGCCGATGCCGACCGCGGCCCAGCCCAGCCAGCCCAGGTACAGGCCGAGCAGGCCGGCGAGCTTGACGTCGCCGTAGCCCATGCCGCCGGGGTAGATCAGGAAGAGGGCGAGGTAGAACGCCCACAGCGCGGCCATCGCCAGGCCGCCGCGCAGCGCGGCGGGCCAGTCGCCGCCGGCCGCCGCCGCGAGCAGCAGCAGGACCGCCGCGATCGGGTACGAGGGCAGCACGATCGCGTTCGGCAGCCGCTGCACGTCCAGGTCGATCATGGCCAGCGCCACGGCGACCGCGGCCAGGTAGAGGTAGGCCGGCAGGGCCCAGTCGAGCCCGAGGTGGGCGGTGACGGCCACGAACAGCGCGGCGGTGGCCAGCTCGACCAGCGGGTAGCGGGGGCTGATCGGCGCCCGGCAGGCGGCACACCGGCCGCGCAGCACCAGCCAGCCGAGCACCGGCACGTTGTGCCGGGCGGCGACGGCGGCCCGGCAGCGGGGGCAGTGCGACCCGGGCCGCAGCAGCGACTCGGCCCGCGGCACCCGGTGGATCACCACGTTGAGGAAGGAGCCGACCACCAGCCCCAGCACCCCGGCCAGGACCAGGATCGGCGTCATCGCCGCCCCCTTCCGGGTCCGGGCGCGCCCGGGCCACGCCGCGGGCGGGCGGGGCGCGGTGCGCGGTACGGGTTCATCAGGCCGTCTCCGTCAGCTGGTGGGTCTGTGCCGCCGGTGCCCCGGTCGCCGCGCGGGCGCGGCGACCGGGGCTGGCGGCCGTGAGGGCGGTGCGGTCGCCCGAGGCTCAGTGGGCGGCCAGGCAGGCGGCCACGTCGGCCTGGGTGGTCTCCCTGACCGAGCCACCGGCGGTGCTGGAGTACACGTAGGTGGTGTTGCCGCCGCTGTTGCGGCCGCAGATCACGTACGAGTTGGGCGGCGTGCCGACGCCCTTGTAGCCCAGGGTGCTGCCGCTGGACAGGGTGGCCTTCTGCTTGACCGTGGCGCCGGCGCTGAACTCGTAGGCCTGGCCGTTGACGGCCGCCTCGGTGGTCAGCGGGTACCGGTTGCCGTTCTCGGTGTAGTACTGCTCCACGGCGGCGATGGCGGCGCGCACGTCGGACTGGGTGGACTTGTCCGCGGCGCCCTTCTGGTAGTTCAGGTACACCGGGATGGCGATCGCCACGAGGACGCCGATGATCACGACGACCACCAGCAGCTCGATGAGGGTGAAGCCGCGGTCGGTCTCCGCGCGCTTCGCCCGCATCGTGCGCAGCGTTTCTTGCATGGTGAGCCTCCTGCGACTCTGGGACGGGACAGCGATCGGGCGGTCGCCCGACCGGTGACCGGACGTGGATGTCGGCCGGTTCTGGTTCCCCCGCGTGGCGCGGGGGATCTGGTTCTCCTGCGCTGGGCAGGAAATCTGTGGCCTCCGCGCGGGGCGGAGGCGCCGGGTGGGGTCGGCCACTAGGAGCCCCCGATGTTCTGGTAGATCGTGAACATCGGCAGGTAGAGGCAGATCACCATGCCGCCCACCGTGGCCCCCATGAAGACCACCATGATCGGCTCGATGGCCGCGGTCAGGGACTCCGCGGCGGCGTCGACCTCCCGGTCATAGAAATCGGCAATCTTGTCGAGCATCTGACTGATTTGGCCGCTCTCTTCGCCGACCTCGATCATCTGGGTCACCATGGCCGGGAAGACGGCCTGCTCGCGCATCTGCGCCGACATCGGCGAGCCGTCGCGCACCGAGGCCTGGATGTCGCCCAGGGCCTTGGTGATGACGGCGTTGCCCACCGTGGCGCCCACCACGTCCAGGGCCTGCAGCACGGGCACGCCGACGCCCAGCAGGGTGCCGAAGTTGCGGGAGAACCGGCTCAGCGCGATCTTCTTGAACAGCGAGCCGAACACCGGTAGCCGCAGCTTGAACCTGTCGAAGTTGAGCCGTAGCCGCTGCGAGCGGGTCAGCTGGCGGCGGAACACCACCGTGCTGCCGACCACCAGCACCACCAGCAGCGGTCCGAGCCAGATCAGGTTGTGGCTGAGGTCGACGATGACCTGCGTGATCGCCGGCAGTTCGCCGCCGAGCTGGGCGAACATCTTCTCGAAGATCGGCACGATGAAGATCAGCACGCCGGCGATCAGCACGACGCTGAACAGCAGCACGATCACCGGGTAGGTCAGCGCGCCCTTGATCTTCCCGCGGAGGACCGAGTCCTTCTCCAGGTTCGCCGCGATGCGCTCCAGCGCGGTGTCGAGCAGGCCGCCTGCCTCGCCGGCCTTGATCATGGCGACCATGAGCGCGGGGAAGACCTTGGGGTGCTTGGCCATCGCCGCGGACAGCGCGTAGCCGGCGCCGATGTCGTTGCGGACCTCGCCCAGCGCCTTCTTCAGCTTGGGGTTGGGCGTCTGCTCCTCGAGGATCGACAGCGAGCGCAGCAGGGACATGCCGGAGGCCGTCATGGTGGCGAACTGCCGGGCGAAGACGGTGAGGTCCTTGAGGGTGACCCGGCCCATACCCGGCACGGAGATGTCCCGCTGCAGGCCCGAGCCGGTCTCGGTGACCGACAGCGGCACCAGGCCGCGCTGGCGCAGCGACTGGGCGGCGGCCGTCTCGTTGGCGGCCTCGACCCGGCCCCTGGTGCGCTTGCCGCTGGCGTCGAGGCTGCGGTGCTGGAAGGTCTTGGTGGCGGGCATCAGACTCACATCCGTCCGGCGAGGCGCTTGAACTCGTCCACGGAGTGGCACACGGTCAGGCCGTTCTCCATCGACACCAGGTGCTGCCGGACCCGCTCGGCCAGGTGTTGGTCGAAGGAGAGCATCCCCTCGCCGCCGCCGGACTGGATGAACGTGGGGATCTGGTGGTTCTTCCCCTCGCGGATCAGACTGCGGATGGCCGGCGTGCCGACCATGATCTCCGTGACCACGACCCGCCCCGGCCGGTCGGCGCGGGGGACGAGCGCCTGGGTGACCACGCCCTGCAGGGTCATGGACAGCTGGGAGCGCACCTGCGGCTGCTGGTGCGGGGGAAAGATGTCGATGACCCGGTCGATCGTCTGGGTGGCGCTCTGCGTGTGCAGGGTGGCCAGCACCAGGTGCCCGGTCTCGGCGGCGGTCAGTGCCGTCGACATGGTCTCCAGGTCGCGCAGCTCGCCCACGAGGATGATGTCCGGGTCCTGGCGCAGCGCGTGCTTGAGCGCGGAGGAGAAGGTTGGGGTGTCGCCCCCGACCTCCCGCTGGTTGACCAGGCAGCGCTTGTGGTCGTGGAGGAACTCGATCGGGTCCTCGATGGTCATGATGTGCGCCTGGCGGGTGCGGTTGGCCAGGTCGATCATGGAGGCCAGGGTGGTGCTCTTGCCGGATCCGGTCGGCCCGGTGACCAGCACCAGTCCGCGTGGCAGGTGCGCGAACCGGGCGAGGGCCGACGGCACCCCGAGCTCCTCCAGCGGCTTGATCTGGTGCGGGATGGCCCGGAACGTGGCCCCGCAGGCGCCGCGCTGGCGGTAGAGGTTCACCCGGAACCGGGAGACCCCGGCGATGCTGTAGGAGAAGTCGAGCTCCTGGGTGGCCTCGAAGCGCTGCCACTGCGCGTCGCTGGCGGCTGCCCGGACCAGCATCTCGGTGTCCGCGGGGTCCAGGGTGTCGTAGCCGGGCAGCGGGCGCAGGTGGCCGTCGACCCGCACGGTGGGCATTGCGCCTGCGCTCAGGTGCAGGTCGGAGCCGTGGGACTTGACCAGCTCCACGAGCATGGTGTTGAGGTACACGCGGTCACCGCCCAGGGCGCCGCCGCCCAGCGCGCCGCCGTGCGGAGCGGGCAGCGTGGGGATCGCAGTCAACGGCGTCTCCTCGTGGTCCGGGCGCTCGGGGGCGCCACCAGGGCCTGTTCGGCAGAGCGGGCCCGGGGTTTAGGGCTAGTCCGGCGGCGGTTGGCTCCGGCGGCGGTTGCGTCCGGCGGCGTGCGGCGACCCCGCGCCCGGCTCAGACGGCCACGCGGACGACCTCCTGGATCGAGGTGTGCCCGGCGGCGGCCTTGGCCAGCCCGTCGGTACGCAGCTCGGACATGCCCTGGGCGATCGCCACCTTGCGCACCTCGTGCGCCGAGGCCCGCTGCACCGCCAGCGCCTCGATCTCCTCGGAGACCGGCATCGCCTCGTGCAGCGCGGTGCGGCCGCGGTAGCCGGTGTTGGCGCAGGACCGGCAGCCGCCGGGCTTCCACAGCACCTCCGGCAGCGGCAGCCCGCTCTGCGGCCAGCGGGCCGCCTCCAGCTCGGCGAAGGTCGGTGCGTACTCCTGCTTGCACCAGTCGCACAGCCGCCGGGCCAGCCGCTGGGCCAGCACGCAGTCGACCGAGGAGCCGACCAGGAACGGCTCGATGCCCATCTCGATGAGCCGGGTGATCGCGCCCGGCGCGTCGTTGGTGTGCAGGGTGGAGAGCACCAGGTGGCCGGTGAGGGCGGCCTCCACGCCGAGCTGGGCGGTGGCCCGGTCCCGGATCTCGCCGATGAGCACGATGTCGGGGTCCGAGCGCAGGATCGCCGGCAGCACGGCCGCGAAGGTCAGGCCCGCCTTGTGGTTGACCTGGACCTGGTTCACCCCGGGCAGGCGGTACTCCACCGGGTCCTCGACGGTGATGATGTTGACCGTCGGCTTGCTGATCTCGGCCAGGGTGGCGTAGAGCGTGGTGCTCTTGCCCGAGCCGGTGGGCCCGGTCACCAGGATCATCCCGTGCGGCTTGCTGAACGAGTGGGAGAACCGGTCGTAGTTGTCGTCGGTGAAGCCCAGCTGCTTGAGGTCCAGCGCGATGCCGCTGGTGTCCAGCACCCGCAGCACCACCTTCTCGCCCCACACCGTGGGCAGCGTGGCGGTACGCAGGTCCACCGAGCGGGAGCCGATCTGCACGGTGATCCGACCGTTCTGCGGTACCCGGCGCTCGGTGATGTCCACCGCTGACATGATCTTCAGGCGGGAGATCAGCGCCGACTGGACCGCCTTGGGCACCACGTCCACCTCGTGCATCACGCCGTCGATGCGGTAGCGGACCCGCATCTCGTTCTCCGTGGGCTCCAGGTGCAGGTCGGAGGCGCGGTTCTGGATGGCCTGCTCGATCAGCGAGTTGACGTACCGGACGATCGGGGCGTCGTCGCCCACGGTGGTGAGCTGCGAGACCTCCGGCGTCTCCTCGGTGCGCAGGCTGGACGCGATGTCGGCCAGGTCCGTGCCCTCGCGCTGGAGCCGGTCGATGATCTTCCGGACCTCGCTGCGGGCCACCACGACCGGCCGCACGGTCATGCCGGTGGCGGCGCGCACATCGTCGATGGCCAACACGTCGCCGGGGTCGGTGACGCCCACGACGATCTCGTCGTCGGTCATCGACAGGCCGAGCACCCGGTGGCGCAGCACGAGCGCCAGCGGGATCTTGGCCAGGGCCAGCGGGTCGATCGGGTAGCCGACCAGGTCCGCGCTGTTCATGCCGTAGGCGTCCGCCGCCGCAGCGGTGAGCTGCGACTCGGTGACCACCCGGTCATTGATCAGTACGCCGCGGAGGGAGCGGCCGCTGAGCTCGGCCTCCTCCACGGCCCGGTCGAGCGCCCGCGGATCGGCGCCCGCGCGCCTGAGCGCGTCGAGCAGCGGGCGGAAAGTCTGGTCCATGGCGCT
This sequence comes from Pilimelia sp., assembly GCA_035553735.1. Classification (GTDB taxonomy): domain Bacteria; phylum Actinomycetota; class Actinomycetes; order Mycobacteriales; family Micromonosporaceae; genus DATMJT01. The sequence goes on along the minus strand of DATMJT010000248.1, from coordinate 14,831 downwards.
CCCTGCGGGTGGGCCGGCGGCACGCGGTGGGTCGGGGCGGTCGGGTGCCCGGTCTTCCCGTCGGCCGGTTCGGCAGCGGGGTGAGGGTTTGTCCGGCCGCGGCGGCGTCAGGCGCCGGCGTACTGGGGCGCCGGGGTGGCGCGCAGACTGTCGATCAGCGAGGGGATCTCCTCGCCGGGCGCGTACTCGAAGAAGATCCGGAACCGGGTGTCGCGCTTGACGGTCATCGGCTGGGGCAGGGGGGCGACGAGGTAGTTCATCAGCCAGTCCACGCTGCGCGGCGGCACCGTCTCGACGGCCAGCAGGTTCTTGGTGATGAGGCGCACCGCGTTGAACCGGCCGGGTTGGGTGGTGGTGAAGGTCAGGTCGCCCGAGCACACCGTCGGCAGCTCGTCGCGGTAGAAGAAGCGCTGGAACACCTGCGGCGCGGCCAGCTCGATGGTCCGCGGCTGGCTGGCGAAGGGGTCCTGGAACATCGGGGCGGCCACCCGGAAGCCGTAGAAGGAGAAGTCCTGCTCCACCGGCTGCACCGCCTGCACGCACGCCTCCGGAATGAACCGCGGCAGGCGGGGGCCGAACCGCGGCAGGTAGCGGCGCTTGAAGCTGTCGATCACCTCGATCTGCCGCTCCCGCAGCTGGCCGACGTGCATCATCTCGCAGACCACCACGTCGACCGGGTCCTCGGGCAGGTAGTCTCGGGCGTCGGCGTGCACCAGCGTGACCCGGTCGCCGACGTCGGCCAGCGCGCGCCGCGCGGCGCGCAGCACTCCGGGCTCGCGCTCCACCGCGGTGACCCGGGCGCCGCACTGCACCGCGAAGAACGACAGCACACCGGTGCCGGTCCCGAGGTCCAGCACGTGCATGCCGGGCCGCACGACCAGGTTGATGGCCTCCCGGAAGCTGCTCATCCGGTGCTCGTCGAGCAGCATGTGCGCGTGGTACTGCAGTGGGATGACATCGGCCGGGTGGCCGCGGTAGGGCGTGTGGAGGTCGAACTTCTGCGACTCCATGCCACCCCCTTCCGCCGGCTCCGGCCGGGTCGCCACCGGCCGCCGACCCCACATGCGAACAAAGTTCCCTTACAGGGTAGATCGTCACAGGCCGGGTGGTGGCACGATCGGCGTGCCCGCTTCGCGCCGGCGGTGCCCGGCTAGGGTGTTGGCCGGCGGCCCGGCGAGGGCCGGCAGCCGCCGGCGGCGCGGGAGCCGGCGCGGCGCCGCCACACGGGCCGGCGGGCCCGGAGAGGAGCGAGGGCGTGCTGAGTCGGCTGCACCTGCACGGACCGGTGCGCGAGGCGCTGGCGGAGGACTACGGCCGCGGGGACCTGACCACCGAGGCGTGCGTGCCGGCCGGGGCCCTGGGCCGGGCCGTGCTGGCGGCCCGGGAGCCGCTGACCTTCTGCGGCGGGCCGGTGGTGGCGGAGGTCTACGCCCAGCTCGATCCCGAGGTGCGGGTGGAGCCCCGCTGCGCCGAGGGTGCCCGGCTGCGCCCTGGCGACGTGGCGGTGGAGATCTCCGGGCCGGCGCGGGCGATCCTGGCGGGGGAGCGGGTGGCGCTCAACTTCTGTCAGCGGCTCAGCGGGGTGGCGACCCTGACCCGCGCGTACGTGGAGCGGCTGCACCCCGGCTCGCCGACCCGCATCGCCGACACCCGCAAGACCACCCCGGGGCTGCGGCTGCTCGAGCGGTACGCCGTGCGCTGCGGCGGCGGCGCCAACCACCGGGCCGACCTGGGCGCCGCCGTACTGATCAAGGACAACCACGTCGCGGCGGCCGGTGGGGTGGCCGAGGCGATCCGGCGGGCCCGGGCCGCCAGCCCGCACACCGGGCGGATCACCTGCGAGGTGGACACGCTCGGGCAGCTGGCCGAGGCGTTGGCGGCGGGGGCCGACGCCGTGCTGCTGGACAACTTCTCCGACGCCGAGGTCGCCGAGGCCGTGGCGGTCGTCGCCGGCCGGGCGCTGGTGGAGGTCTCGGGTGGGGTCCCGCCCCAGCGGGTGGCGGCGCTGTCGGCGGTGGGGGTGGACGTGATCAGCGTCGGCGCGCTCACCCACTCGGCCCGCGCCGTGGACCTCGGCCTGGACTGGGTGGGCTGAGCCGCTCGCACCGTGCCGGTGCTCCCGCAGGCTGTGACTCCACTCACATTCTCCCGATCCGGTGGCCGGGTGCGCGCCACCGGCGCGCGCCCGGCCACCGGCGGTTCGCCTGGCCATATGTCCCCCTGGTGATCGCCGTTCGGCTGACCAACCGGTGGAGGTCCGTCGACCTGTGCGTCACGCGGGGCTGACTGCGCGCGACGTCTCCGATATGGTCGGCGCCGTCCGTGACCGGCAGGTCGCTTGGAGTGCAGGTGTTACTCGCCGACGAGTTCTATTTCCTGGCCCACGACGACGCAACGGGAAAGCCCCGGCTGAATCCGACGACCGCCGGCCTCGGCCTCGCGGCGGCACTGATCGGCGAGTTGGTGTTCCTCGGCCGGCTCACCGTCTCGGCCGGCACGTTGCGGGTGGTGGACCCCAGCCCGCCCGCCGACCCGCTGGCCCACACCACGCTGGACCACATCGTCCAGGAGGTCGAGCACCGGGCCGTGCGGATCTGGCTCAGCTTCCTGGCCAAGCAGGCGTGCGACGCGGTGGCGCAGCGGCTCTGGCGCGCGGGCCTGGTGCGCCAGGAGACCACCCGGCGCCTGCTGCGCCAGCAGGTCCGGTACGTGCCGGTGGACCCCAACATCGCCGCCTCGCCCCAGGCCATGCTGTCCACCCGGCTGCGCCAGTACCAGCTCATGCGGGAGCCGCAGGTCTACGTCGCCGGCCTGGCCGTGGCCACCGGGCTGGACCGCACCGTGCTCAGCGGCGCACCGCGCGCGACCTACGACTTCCTGGGCAAGCAGCTCGACACGCTGGCCACCCCGCTGCAGGAGCTGCTGCGGCACACCCAGGGCGCGGTCGGCGACGCCGTGCTCAGCCATCGCATCTGACGTCCACTCTGGAGGCTGCAATGTCCACCCGAGACTCTGCGCTCCGGCGGAGCAACCTGTCCATGGCGCTGGCCCGGGACCGCCTCGGCGTACGGGACATCGTCTTCTTCAACCTCTCCGCGGCCGCTCCGCTGACCGTGGTGGCCGGCGTCGTCACCACCGGGTTCGCCACCACCGGCATCACCGGCATCCCGGTGGCCTTCCTCGCCGTGGCCGTCGTCCTGGCGCTGTTCGCCGTGGGCTACGTGGCCATGGCCCGGCACGTCGCGAACGCGGGCGCGTTCTACGCCTACGTCAGCCAGGGGCTCGGCCGTCCGCTGGGGGTGGGCGCCGCGTGGATGGCGCTGCTGGCCTACAACCTGCTCCAGGTGGGCCTGTACGGCCTGATCGGCGTGGCCGCCGCGCCGCTGTTGGAGCAGTGGCTCGGGGTGCGCACCACCTGGTGGGTGGTGGCGCTGGCGGCCTGGGCGCTGGTGGCGGTGCTGGGCGTGCTGCGGGTGGACATCAACGGCAAGGTGCTGGCCGTCCTGCTCGGGGCCGAGATCGCCCTGATCGTGGTGTTCGACGTGGCGAACCTGTTGCACCCGGCCGACGGGCAGGTCAGCCTGACCACTCTGTCGCCGCAGAACCTCATCGCGCCCGGGGTGGGCGCCATCCTGGTGCTGGCCGTCCTGGGCTTCGTCGGCTTCGAGAACAGCGTGGTCTTCTCCGAGGAGAGCCGCGAGCCGCGCCGCACCGTGCCGCGGGCGACGTACCTGTCCATCGTGATCATCGCGGTCGTGTACGCGGTGTCGGCCTGGGCCATGACCGTCGCGGTCGGGCCGTCGCGGGTGGCCGCGGTCTCGGCGGCCGAGGGGCCGGAGGTCATGTTCAACCTGGCCAGTGCCCAGCTGGGCGCCCTGGCCGCCGACATCGGCCACGCCCTGCTCGTGACCAGCATCGTCGCGGCGATGATCTCTTTCCACAACACCACCGCCCGGTACGCCTTCGCGCTGGGCCGCGAGCGCGTGCTGCCGGCGGCGTTCGGCCGCACGGCCCGGTCGGGCTCCCCGGTGGTCGGCTCGGTGTTCCAGAGCGCGCTGGGCCTGGCGGCGATCCTGCTCTACGCGGTCGCCGGCTGGGATCCGCTGGTCCAGTTGTTCTACTGGCTGGGCACCACCGGCGGGATCGGGGTGCTGCTGCTGATCGCGATCACCTCGCTGGCGGTGCCGGCGTACTTCGCCCGGCAACCCAGCGGCGAGAGCGCCTGGCGGCGGCTGGGTGCCCCGCTGCTGGCGGCCGCCGGGCTGCTGCTGGTGGTCGCCCTGGCCCTGGCCAACGTGGCCGAGCTGCTCGGCGTGGCGCCGGGGTCGACGCTGACCTGGGTGGTGCCCGGCGGCTACCTCGCGCTCGCGGTGCTGGGCGTGGCCTGGGGCCTGGTGCTGCGGGCCACCCGGCCCGACGTGTACCGGCGGATCGGCCTGGGCGCCAAGAGCGCCACCTCGAGCGGGCCGCTGGACCTGGGGGTCCCGGCGCAGCGCGCGCCCGCGCCCGTGGCGGCGCCGGCGCCGGCGCAGGAGGCGTACCGGTGACCGCCCGGGCGGCGGCGGCCGCGGCGCCGGTGGGCCGGCGGGCGAGCGTCGGTCCGGTGCCGCCGGTCGTGCCGGCGGACCGGCGGCACATCGGGACGGTCGCCGACCTGGTCGCCGAGGCGTTCGCCGAGCTGCCCGCCGTGGCCTGGCTGGTGCCCGACGGCGACCGGCGGGCGATCCCGCGGGGCCACTTCGCGCTGCTGGTCGAGCACGCCATGACGTGGGGCGAGGTGCACCTGACGACGGACGGTGCGGGTGCGGCCGTCTGGTTCTTCCGCGACGGCGACCCGCCGCCACCCCCGGCGGACTACGACGCCCGGCTGGCCGCGGCCACCGGTGCGTACCTGGACCGGTTCCGGGTGCTGGACGAGCTGTTCGACGCGCACCATCCCGGCGAGCCGCACCACCACCTGGGCCTGCTCGCCGTGCGGCCGGGGCGCCAGGGCGCCGGCTACGGCACGGCCCTGCTGCGCCATCACCACCGCCGGCTCGACGCCGAGGGGATCGCCGGCTACCTGGAGGCCAGCAGCGCGGCCAGCCGGGCGCTCTACGCCCGGCACGGCTACCTCGACCGAGGCCGGTTCCGGTTGCCGGACGGGCCGCCCTTCTACCCGATGTGGCGCCCGCCCGCCGGTCCCCGGGCCGGGGGTGGAACGCGGGTCGGCGAGGGCGCCTCGGCCGGCGGCGGCCCCCCGGCGGCGCCGCGGCGGGCCGGCGTACCGCGCTGAGGTGTCGGGCAGGTGAGCGCGCCGGGCCGCCCGCCGGTCCCGACGGCCGATCCGGCCGCCGGGGCCCCGCGCCGGTGGCGGGATCGGGCAGGTGGCCGGTTACTGCCACGGGTACCGGTGGCGGGCCGCCCGGTCGCGCACTTACCGTGCTCCTCAGCCGTCGGGCACGGTCACAGCCAGCCGCGGCGGTTCGCCGCCACGCCGAGCTGGAAGCGGGTCCGTACGCCGAGCGTCGCCATCAACGCGCCGATGCGACGGTGCAGGGTTCGGGCACTGAGCCCGAGGCGGCGGCCGATCTCGTCGTCATCGGCCCCGGTGGCCAACAGCGCGAGGAGGCGACGCTGATCGGCATCCAGAGCGGCCGCCGAGCCGACCGCGATCACCAGCCGCAGGGGAACGGCCCGGCGCCACACCACCTCGAACAGCCGCCGCAGCGCGTCCAGCAGCGGCGACGGCCGCACCAGCACCGCGTGCCCGATGTCGGAGACGCCGCGCAGCGGCACCAGCGCCAGCCGGTCATCCGTGATCACCATCTTGATGGGCACCTCGGGCACGACCCTGGCGTCCTCGTTCATGTGCGCCATGGCCTCCAGGTGCGCCAGCCGACCCGGCACGGCCATCGAGGCGCGGTCGTACACCGCCCGGCAGCGCACCCCGTTGGCCAGCCGCTCCCGCTCCACCGGGTTGTCCAGCGGGTCACCGGTGTAGGGCGGCCTGTCGAAGACGCACAGCTCCCGGCGGGCCTCCCGCTGCACCCGCGCCACCGTCCGAATCACCCGGTCGGGGTCCGTGACGATCTCGACCACCCCGGCGGACGTCGCCGCGGCGGGTTCGAGCGCGGCCAGCAGGGCGGCGACCGCGCCCCGGGCGCGGGCCAGCTCGGCCTCGGCGGCGGCCAGCAGCGGCCGCAGCGCCAGCTCCGGCGGCGCCGCGGCCACCAGGTCGGGGTCCCCGGGCACGGGCCGGACCAGTCCCAGGTCCTGCAGGCGGGCCACGGCCGGCGCCGGATCCGCCGCGGGCACCGCCCCGCGCAGGGCGGCGACAGGGTGCGGTCCACTGTCGACCAGCGCCCGGTAGACCGCCTGTTCGGTGTCGCTGAGCCCGAGGGCGTCCAGGTCCCCCACACCGGGAACCCTAGGTCAGCGCGGGCGGTCGCGGCAGCGGGAACCCGACGATGAAGGACCTCGCCAGCCTCGGTCTGGACGACACCTGCGTCCAGGTCTACCGGTTGCTCGCGGGCCGCCCCGCGGTCACCCGGGCACAGTTGCACGCGCGGGCGCCGGCGGCGCTGCGCCCGCGCCTGGATCGCGTGCTCAGCACGCTGATGGGGGTGGGTCTCGTGACGATCAATCAGGCCGAACCGCCGGCGTACGCCCCGGTGGCGCCCGACCTCGCGCTGGACTCGCTGGTGGCCGTGAAGGCGGGGGCGCTGGCGGCCAGCCAACAGGCTGCGGCCGACCTGGCCAGCCGCTACCAGGAGCGGTTCGGCCGCTGCGGGCCCGGTCTGGTGGTGGAGTCCGTCGAGGGCGTGGCGGCGGTGCGGCGCCGCGTCGAGCAGCTCTACCTACTGGCCCGCGACGAGGTGCGTCGGCTGGACACCGGCGTCGAGCCGACGCTGCGACCGGCCGCCGGGGTGGGCCACCGCGTGGTGCTGCAGGCGGCGCCGACGTCCGGGCCGGGCGACCCGGGGGTGCGCCTGGTCGCGGCGGTGCCGGTGCGGCTGGTGCTGTGCGACCAGCGGTTCGCGCTGGTGGGCACCGCGTCCGACCGGATGCTCCTGGTCCGGCAGTCCGCGTTGATCCGCGCGCTGGGGGCGCTGTTCGAGGCGGCCTGGCAGGAGGCGTACCCGCGGCCGGGGGAGGAGCCCACCGCGGAGGAGCGGCACATCCTGGAGCTGCTGTCCACCGGCGCCACCGACGAGACGATCGGACGCCGGCTCGGGGCGAGCACCCGGACCGTGCGTCGGCGCATCCACGAGCTGATGGGCCGCATCGGGGTGACCACGCGGCTGCAGCTCGGCCTGGAGGCCAGCCGGCGCGGCTGGGTCTAGCCCGGTGGGCGGCCGGGTCGGGCCCGGCCGGCGGTGGCCTGTCCGCCGGCCCCGTGCGCCGGGTCGGGCCCTCGGCGCGACGGCACCCGCCCCGTGCGGCATCCTGGTCAGGTGTGGATGGACGGTGCCGTACGGTCGGTGCCCGCGGCTGCTTCGTTGGCGCACCGGGTGCCACCACATAGACTCGCACGGAGTGCCGGGTGCGCCCGGCTTGCGCGGATAGCTGAATGGCGCACCGGGCCAGGTGACGCATCGTGCATCATCGGTATACGCTGAGTTGCGGCCCCGCGTACTGGCGAGCGCCCGGACTGCCCGGGCTGGTGGAGGCGATCGCGTGAGTCTGTCGCTGATCAGGACTCGGCTGTCCGACGGGGTCGTGGAGATCACCCCGCGCGGCGAGATCGACGTGGACACCGCCTTCGAGGTACGCGAGGCGGTGGTGGCCGCGCTCACCGAGGAGCGGCCGACCCGCATCCAGCTCAACCTGCGGCTGGTCACCTTCATCGACTCCGTCGGCATCAGCGCGATGGTCGCCGGTTTCCAGGCCGCGGAGGTCAGCGGGGTCAGGCTGGTGGTCGTTCGGCCCAGCCGGTTCGTGCACCGTCAACTGTGGGTGACCGGATTGCTGGGCCTGTTCGGCGCGCCCGAGCCGGAGCACGCCGAGGCGGCGACCGAGACCGGGGACCGCGCCGCCGGGTGACGGCTGCGCCGCCGGCGGGCTTCGCGCTGCCGCCTGCGGCCTCCGGCCGTCACCAGCCGGCCGGTTCGCAGGCGCCGGTGGCCGTGGCGGGCTCCACCTGCAGCGTCGCGTGGTCGATGTGGAACCCCTCGTGCAGCGCGACCCGGGCCGCCGCGAGCACCGTGCCGATGTCGGCCTGCGGGTCCAGCGTCAGGTGGGCGGACGCCACGTCCATGCCGGAGGCCAGCGTCCAGACGTGCAGGTCGTGCACGTCACACACCCCGGGCACCGCGGCCAGGGCCGCCCGGACCGCCGGCACGTCCACATGCTCCGGAGCCGCCTGCACCAGGATCCGCACCGCGGCGCGCCCCAGCCGCCAGGTGCGCGGCAGGATGAACATCCCGACCGCGACCGCGACCAGCGGGTCGGCGTACCACCAGCCCGTCCCGGCGATCACCAGCGCGGCCACGATGACGCCGACCGAGCCGACCAGGTCACCGAGGACCTCCAGGTAGGCGCCGCGGAGATTGATGTCCTGCCGGGCGCCCGCGCGTAGCAGCAGGAACGCGACCAGGTTGACCAGCAGGCCGCCCACCGCGACCACGAGCATGGCGCCGAGCCGGACCTGCGGCGGATCACCGAGCCGGCGGACCGCCTCGACCAGCACGTACACCGCGACCGCGGAGAGCAGCACCGCGTTGCCGAGCGCGGCGAGCACCTCCAGCCGGTACAGCCCGAACGTGCGCTGCGGGTCGGCGCCGTCCGGCCGGGCCGCCCGCCGGGCGGCGGTCATCGCGGCCAGTGCCATGCCGATGCCGAGCACGTCGGTGAACATGTGGCCGGCGTCGGAGAGCAGCGCCAGCGACCCGCTGTACAGTGCCGCCGCCGCCTCCACCAGCGTGAAGCCGGCCAGCAGCGTCACCGTCACGACGAGCCGGCCGCGGTGCCGGTCCCCGGCACGCGCGGCGTGCGCGCCGTGGTCGTGTCCCGCCCCCATGTGCCATACCCTTCCGCCGCCGGCCCGCCGGGTCAACCTTCCGCGCGTCACCGCGTAGCGTCGCGGTGACCCTCGGTGAGAGTTGTCGGGATGCGGACCACCGTCAGGCGCTGCGTCGCCCGGGACAGGGCGACGTAGAGGGTCCGCACCCCGGAGGCGGCGCCGGCCCGGATGGCGTCCGGGTCCACCAGCACCACGCCGTCGTACTCCATGCCCTTGGCCTCCAGCGCGGTGACCACCTGCCAGCGCCCTGCCGGCAGCCCGGCCAGCCAGCCGGCGACCGCGTCCCGCCGCGGACCCGGCGTGATCACGCCGACCGTGCCGGCCACCTCGGCCAGCAGCTCCGCCGTCGCCTCGGCCACCACCCGCGGCGCGTCACCGGGCGCCGCGCCGACCTCTCGCGGCGCCACCCCGGTGCGGCGCACCGCGCGGGGCAGCACCAGGTCCGGCGAGACCTCGCGGATGGCGGCCTCGGCCAGCGCGAAGATCTCCGCGGGGTTGCGGTAGTTGGTGCTCAGCGTGTACTCGTGGCGGCTGCGCGAGCCCAGCGCGGCGTCGCGGGCCCGGGCCATCTCGGCCGGGTCGCCGGTCCAGGCGCTCTGCGCCGGGTCGCCGACCACCGTCCACGAGGCATAGCGGCCCCGGCGGCCCAGCATCCGCCACTGCATCGGCGAGACGTCCTGCGCCTCGTCCACCACGATGTGGGCGTACTCGCGGTAGTCCTCCGGCCGCTGCACCGCCGCGGCCCGGGCCGCCCGCTGCCGGTCGGCGTACGTGCTCACCTCGCGCACGCCGGGGGCGACCTGGAACGGGTCGGCCGGGCGCACCCTCGGCTTCGGCGGCCGTCCCAGCAGGTCGTCCAGCTCGTCCAGCAGCGCCACGTCGGCCACCGTCGGCCCGGCGGTGGGCAGGTCGGCGTACGACGCGGCCACCGCGTCGATCTCGGCGGGGCTGAGGATGCCGTGGGCGTAGCCGCGCAGCCGGCGCCGGTCGGCCAGCCAGCCCAGCACGGTCAGCGGGCGCAGCAGCGGCCACCAGGCCCGCAGGAACGCCCGGAACTCCGGCCGCTCGGCGATCTCGTCCTCGAACTCCAGCTGCTTGGGCAGCCGCTCACCGAGCAGCTCGCGGGCCTGCCGCCACAGCGCGGCGAAGATGCGGTCGAAACCGGCCCGGCGCGACTCGTTGCGCCGCGCCCCCCGGCGCAGCGACGCGGCGCGGATGTGGTCCAGCGTGCCGCGCCCCAGCCGCAGCAGCACGCCCCGGTACAGCAGGCGCAGCTCGGTGGGCCCGTCCGGCACCGCGTCGCGCACCGCGTGCTCCAGCACCCGGCGCATCCGTAGCGAGCCCTTGACGGCCGCCACCTCCGCGGGGTCCACCCGGCTCGCGGACACGCCGGCCACCAGCCCGCCCAGGGAGCGCAGCGTGGCCGCGTCCTCGCCCAGCGACGGCAGCACGGCGGCGATGTAGTCCACGAACACCGGCGACGGGCCGACCACCAGCACTCCGCCGCCGGCGAACCGGTTGCGGTCGGCGTACAGCAGGTACGCCGCCCGGTGCAGCGCCACCGCGGTCTTGCCGGTGCCGGGGCCGCCCGAGACCACCGTGACGCCGCTCGCCGGAGAGCGGATCGCCTCGTCCTGCTCCCGCTGGATGGTCGCCACGATGTCGCGCATCCCCGGGCCGGTGGCCCGGGCGAGCGTGGCCAGCAGCGCACCGTCGCCGACCATCCGCATCCCCGGCGGCGCCGCGGCCGGGTCGAGCAGGTCGTCGGAGAGGCCGGTGACCCGCTCGCCGCTGGACTGGATCGTCCGGCGCCGCACCACGCCGCGCGGGTCGGCCGCGGTGGCCTGGTAGAAGGCGGCCGCCGCCGGGGCCCGCCAGTCCACCACCAGCGGCTCGGCGCGCTCGCCCCGCACGCCCAGCCGGCCGATGTAGTGCGTCGTGCCGTCGCGCAGGTCCAGCCGGCCGAACACCAGCCCCTCGTGCTCGGCGTCGAGCGCGTGCCGGCGCTGCGCGGCGTGGAAGACCATCGCGTCCCGCTCCACCAGGGCGCCGTGGGTGCCGACCCGGGCCAGGTGGTAGCCCTCGGTCTCGGCCCGCGCGGCGGCGGCGCGCAGCTGGGCCAGCCGGGCGTAGACCCGGTCGACGTGGCGCTGCTCGGCCGCGATCTCCTGCTGGAGCGTGCTGGGGTCGGTCAACGCCGCTCCCCGGCGTCGGCCACGATGAGGCGGACGACGGCCTCGGGGAGCGTGTCGAGCAACGCCTCGACGTGATGCACTGGGCCACCCCTTGTGATCGAGTCCTGCGGCCGCCGTCCGCCACGGGCGCCGCGCGGCCGACCGCCGGTGCCGGGCCGGGGCGGTGCGGCCGGCGGCTGGGCGGTCAGCTAGCCAAACTACCGGGCGGCCGTCCGGGGCGTGGTCCCCGCCTGCCGCGGACGGGACCTGCGCGGTCGGCCCGGCGGACCGGAACGGAACGCCCCGGGCGCGAGCCCGGACGGCAAGCCCGGACGGCAAGCCCGGACAGCGAACGCCGGACAGCGAACGCCGGACAGCGAACGCCCCGGGCGCGAGCCCGGGGCGTGACGTGCGGCGCCGTGGTGGCGCCGGGGCGGCGCTCAGCCCTCGCCGAAGACGCCGGCGTCGACCAGCCGCTTCTCGGTCGCGTCCCACTGGTGATCCGGGTGGGCGGCGGCCAGGGCGGCCAGCTCGGCGCGGATCTTCGTGCCGTGGCCGGCGCCGGCCAACGTCCGGATCTCCTCGACGAACGCGTCCGACGAGGTGCTCAGCCGCACCGTCTTGCCGTTGGTCAGGTTACGGACATAGGCGTGCTTGCCGTTGTTGAGCGGGATCAGGTACTTGAACTCGCCGAGCACGCTGAGTGCGCCACCCGCGCCGGCCTGGCCGGCGCGGACGGATGCGCGCGCGGTCTTGGAGGTGTTGCTCGCCACGGGCGTACTCCTTGCAACCGTGCTGACGGTGCGGCCAGGCTGACGTGCGGCCATGCCGGCGGTGGGCACCGTACGGGACCTTGCGACTCTACACGACCCGGACCGGGGGAGGCCGGCCCGGCCGCGGATGGTGTTCGCCCGGCCGTACCGGTATATCCATTGTCAGTTTGCCGATTCCCTGGCGCACCATCCGCCCCAGCAGTCATGATTGCGGGGTCAAGCACGGTGACCGGTCGGCGTGCCGAGGTCGTAGGGGAAGACGCACCTCGGTCTCCGGGAGGTCCTCGTGCCCACGCGTGGCGTTGTGTACGTCCACTCGACCCCGCTCGCCGTGTGTCCGCACGTCGAGTGGGCGATCGCGCGCGTCCTCACCGCGCCGGTCAACCTGCACTGGACCCCGCAGCCCGCCGAACCGGGCGCGCAGCGGGCCGAGTGCACGTGGACCGGGAGCCCGGGGACCGGCGCGGAGCTGGCCGCTGCCCTCCGGCAGTGGTCCATGATCCGGTTCGAGGTCACCGAGGAGCCCAGCCCCGGCGCCGACGGCGAGCGGTTCATGTTCGTGCCGGGCCGGGGGCTGTTCCGGGCCACCGCCGGGGTGGCCGGCGACATCCAGCTCGGCGAGGACAAGCTGCGGGCGCTGATGGCCTCCGTACGGGCGCCGGAGGCGCTGGCGCACGCCCTGGACAAGGCGCTCGGCACCGCCTGGGACGCCGAGCTGGAGCCCTTCCGCTACGCCGGCGACGGCGCGGTCGGCACCCTCCTGACCCGCGTCGGCTGACCGGCCCCGCCCGCGGTGCCGGGCGCACCGGACAGCTCCGTGGCCGACGACTCGCGCCGGCACCGCCCGACGCCGCCGCGGTTCACGGGGCAGTTGTGCATTCTGTAGCCAGATGGCCACAGAGCATTGCCCTAATGACGGAGAGTCGCCAGCGCCCAGTAGATCAGGGCGCAGGCGAGCTGCTAGACGACGGTCAGCAGGACCTCGTCGGCGTCGCGTAGCAGTGATCGGCTGCGGCCGGTGGTGGCCACGCGCCGGCCGCCGCGCAGTACGTAGCGGTGCTGTTCCTGCGGGCTGCCTGGGCCGGCGCCAGCCGGGCCCGCAGCACGTCCAGCTCGGTGGCGCTCATGCCGGTCAGTCGCGGGTCGGCCAGCAGCTGCAGAGCTTGGGTGCGGGCTGCCGCGCGCTGGTCGGCGCGCGGGACGCGTGGCGCCCGTCGGTTGTTCCGAGGTCACCGCGATGTGTGCCGGTAGGCTGGCCGGTGTGGTGCTGTGGACGGCCGTGGAGGCCGCTCGGAACGCCGCTGCGGAGCTCGGCTCCGACGGTGGTCTCCGCGGCGCGTACCGGTGCCTGATGCAGCTGTTGGACGATTACCGCCGGGCCGTACGCCGTGACGGCGTGGCCGCGGGGGGGCGACTGTTCGAGGACGCTCCGCCGGCCACGGGTGATGCCCGGGTCGACGCCGCCATGGCCGGTCTGGCTGAGCACCTGGCTCGCCGCGATGGCTGGATGCCTCCGCTGTGGGCGTTCGAGGAGGCCCGACAGGCAAGGCCGTGGTGGTTCGTCTCGGACGTCCGGTCCTGGCATGCCGCAGCGTTGGTCGAGTCGCCGCTGGCTTTTCGGAAGCGCGGTGTCTTCCTCACCGCGACCGCTCTGGAGCGGGTATGAGCCTGCTCGATCAACAGCGGATACGTCAGCTGTTCGATGAGCTGTCCGAGGAGCTGACCCGTCGGGGTAGCCGTGCCGAGGTCTTTCTCGTGGGTGGTGCGGCCTTGGCCCTCGCTTATGACGCCCGACGCGCCACACGTGACGTGGACGCGGTGTTCCAGCCGAAGGAAGAGGTCTATGCCGCGGCGGCGGTCGTGGCGGCACGGCATGATTTGCCCGCTGACTGGTTGAACGACAGCGTCAAGGGGTTCCTGCCGGGTGATGATCCGAGGGCCCGCCCGGTGTACGAGAGCGACGCGCTCCGGGTTGACGTCGCGTCACCCGAGTACCTGTTGGCGATGAAGCTGCTGGCCGCGCGCGATCAGGACGTGGACGACATCGTCCTGCTCTACCGGATGTGCGGTTTCACGACGGCGTCACAAGGGCTGGACCTCGTGGAGTCCGTATATCCCGGACGGACTGTCGCGCCGAAGGTGCAGTTCCTTCTCGAGGAGTTCTTCGGACCGACGTAGGACAGCTTCCGGTCAGCTGGCGGCGCGCGCTGCATCACCGGCATGATGCCGCCGACTTGCCGGTGGCCCGCCGGGGCTGGTGGGATGTCGGGCGTGTCTAGGCGAACCGGGTTGGCCCGTACTCCTGTCGTCCTGGCGCTGTGCGCGGCGCTCGCCCTTGGGGCGTGCGGGCGCCAGCCGCCCGGCGCGAACCCGGTCCCGTCTGCCAGCGGCGGCACCGCCGCCCCCGCGCCGGCCACCCCGAGCCGGCCCGCCGACCCCGCCGCGCAGGCCGCCGCCACCGTGGCGCAGTTGTCGGACGCGGACCTGATCGGCCAGGTGCTCATGCCGTACGCCTACGGCAACTCGGCGACGAAGGTCACCCCCGGCTCGGCGGCCGGCAACCGCAAGCTGGCCGGGGTGGACACCCCGGCCCAGATGGTCGCCAAGTACCGGCTGGGCGGCCTGATCCTGGTGGGCTTCAGCGCCGACGACCCGACCTCCGGCAACCAACCCACCAGCAACGTCGACTCCCCGGCCCAGGTGCGGGAGCTGACCGCCGGGCTGCAGAACGCGGCCGCCGGCCTGCCCGCCCGGATGCCGCTGCTGATCGGCATCGACCAGGAGTTCGGGGTGGTGACCCGGGTCAAGGACGGCGTCACGGCGCTGCCCAGCGCGCTGGCGTTCGGCGCCGCCGATGACCCGCGCCTCACCGAGCAGGCG
>DATMJT010000247.1:0-15439 GCA_035553735.1 Pilimelia sp. | reverse complement strand
CCCCCGCCGTGTGGAGCCTGGGGCGGGGGTGCCTGACCCTGCGGCGGCGCGCCCGGCCCGGACTGCTGGCGCTGCCAGCTCGCCTCGGCCTCGAAGAGCTTCTCCAGCTCACCCCGGTCCAGGAAGATCCCTCGACACTCGCTGCACTGGTCGATCGTCACGCCGCTGCGCTCGTACTGGCGCATCTGGCCGTGGCACTTGGGACAGGTCATCTGCATGTCTTGACGGTACCGGGTGCCGTCGCGCGCGGATGGCCGCCGCCGCGGCGGCGTCAGCCGGCCGGCGACCGGGGCGCCGCCCGCCCGGGCGGGCCGGCGGTCGGGCGCCTGCGCCGCACCCGCGGCCCGGCCCGGACGGCCCCGTCGACGGCGTGTCCGGGGGGCTGTCCGCCGCGCCCGACCGGCGTGGCGCGGCCGGCGGCCGCGAGGGCGGGCAGCCACGCGGCGAACGCCGCCGGGTACAGCAGATAGCCGAACCGGGTGGCCGGCATCAGCAGGATGGCCGCCAGCAGGCCGTACGCACAGACCGCGGCGGCCGCGGCGGCCGTGGCCGGCGGGCGGGTCAGCAGCCGCACGGCGATGGCCGCCCCGGCCGCGAGCAGCAGCACCACGGCCAGCACCCGCCCGGCCGGCAGGTGGGCGGCCAGCAGGTAGCCCGGCAGCGGGGATCGGGCCGGGCTGGTCACCAGGGCGTCGCCGAGCGGGAAGCCGATGACGTTGTCCGCAAGCGCCTCCGCGTCGGCCACCGCGGCCGGCAGCAGGGCCAGCAGGGGCAGTCCGAACGCCCCGGCGGCGTAGCGTCCGGCGGCCCGCGCACCGCGGGTCGCCGCGTGGGCCAGCAGGACCAGGGCGACGGGCCAGGCGAACAGCTTGAGCGCCCCGGCCAGCCCCACCGCGACGCCGGCCGCGCCGGGTCGGCCGACGGCGCCGCAGGCCAGGGCGAGCAGCGCCAGGGCCAGCACCGGCAGGTCGTCGCCGCCGGTGGCCAGGGTGAGCGCGGCGACCGGCAGCACCGTGGCCGCCTGCACCGCGCGGACCAGGGCGGCGTCCCGCCCCGGGGAGTGTCCGAGCGGTGCGCCGGCCTCTGCTGCGGTGGCTGCTGGTGCGTCGGCCGCTGGTGCGCCGGCCCGCGGTCCTGCCCCGCGCGGCCCGGCGCCGCGCACCACCCGGACGGCGCCGGCCAGTGCGGCCGCCGTGGCGAGCGCGAACCAGACCCGCGCGTCGGTCCACCAGTGGATTCCGGCCAGCGCCCGCGGCAGTCCGAACAGGACCATTCCCGGCTGGTACGGCAGGTAGGCCGGCAGCCACTCGGCCGGCGGCAGGCCGGAGATATCCGCCGTGGACAGGTAGGGAGTGCCCCGGTCGAGGAGGCGGCGAGCCCCCTGCTCGACCACCTCGACCTCCTCCTGCGCGCGGCCGGTGCCGCCCGCGGCCCGCTGGACGGCCTGGGCCACGAGGGGCACCAGCGCGGTGGCCAGCCAGGCCAGCGCGGTGAGCAGCGCCCGCGCCGGCGTGCCGCAGAGGCGGGCCGCCACGCCCGGGCGGCCGGCGCCGGCCGGGCCCGCCGACCGGCGCCGGGCCACCAGCTGGACCGCCACGGCCGCGGTGGCGGCGGCGTAGCCGTACGCGGCCACCGCGCCCCAGGCCCGGTGCGAGGTCAGCGTGGAGGCCGCGGCGGTCAGCGCGGCGAAGCCGGCACCGGCGGCGTACAGCACCAGGTCGAGCGCGAGCCCACCGGCCGCGCCGTCGATCCGCTGCCACCGCTGCCCGGGTCGCTGGTCGATCACGCCGGCCAGTGTGGCAGACCGGTCACGCCGCCAGGCGCGGCATTTCGCTCGCGTCGGCACGGGCGGGCGCGCGGGTGGCGTCGGCGCGGGCGGCGGCTCGATCAGGCGGGCAGGTGCGGCAGCGAGTCGCCGCGGCCGCGGCTGCCGGGCCGGCGCGCGGTCGGGATCCGAATGACGGCGGCGTCGGTGTGCAGCGGCGGGGCCAGGGTGCCCGGGCGGCCGCCCGAGCCGCGCTGCAGCGCCCGCAGCAGCCGTCCCGAGGCCATCGGCCGGGCGAACAGGTGGCCCTGACCGGCGGTGCAACCCAGCTCCCACAGTGCCCGCCGCTGGGCCTCGCTCTCCACCCCCTCGGCGATGACCAGCAGGTTCAGGCCGCGTCCGAGGTCCAGCGTCGAGCGCACCACGGCCGCGGCCTCCGCCGAGCCGTCCATGGTGCGGACGAACTCGCGGTCGATCTTCAACTCGTGCGCGGGCACCCGGGAGAGTACGGAGAACGTCGAGTAGCCGGTGCCGAAGTCGTCGAGCGCCAGGCGTACCCCGGCGTCGCGTAGCCGGCCCAACACCCGGTCCACCACGTCCAGCTGGCTGATCGTCAGCGTCTCGGTCAGCTCCAGGACGAGTCGCTCCGGGGCCACGTCGTGGGCGGCGAGGCGGGCCAGCACGGTGTCCGGGAAGCGGGCGTCGAGCAGGCTGCGCGGCGAGACGTTCACCGACACCGGCAGGTCGAAGCCGGCGTCCCGCCAGCTGGTGGCGGCGATCAACGCCTGGTCCAGGACCGCGTCGGCAAAGGCGGCCAGCAGGTTGGACCGCTCGACGGTGTCCACGAAGCTGTGCGGGTCGAGCTGCCCGCGCTGCGGGTGCTGCCAGCGGGCCAGCGCCTCGGCGGCGATGACCTCGCCGCTGGCCAGGTCGACGATCGGCTGGAAGTCCACCGCGAACTCGTGCTCGGCCACGGCCCGGGACAGCTCGCCGCCCAGGGCCAGCCGGGCGACGTCGGCGGTGTCGCCGGCCTGGCTGTAGGTGGCGGTGCGCTGCCCGGCCCGCTTGGCCTGGTACATCGCCACGTCCGCCCGGCGCAGCAGCTCCGCCACCCCACCGGTGCCGTTGGCCAGGGCGATGCCGCCGCTGGCCTCGACGCTGATCCGCATGTCGTCGACCACGATGGGCTCGTTGAGCGCGGCCAGCAGGGCCTCGGCCCGGTGGGTGGCCACCGCCGGGGCGGGCAGTCCGGAAAGCAGGACGGCGAACTCGTCGCCGCCGAGCCGGGCCACCACGTCGCCGTCGGTGGCGGCGCGCCGCAGCCGGGCGGCGACGGTGACCAGCACCTGGTCGCCGGCGGCGTGGCCCAGGGTGTCGTTGACCTCCTTGAAGTGGTTGAGGTCGATCAGCAGCAGGGCCAGCAGGCCGTCGGCGTTGCGCCGGGCCAGCAGCTCGCCGCCCTGGTCCAGCAGGGCGCGGCGGTTGGGCAGGCCCGTGAGGGCGTCGTGCGCGGCGGCGTGCGCGTGCTCCTGTGCGACCCGCTCCAGCTCGGCGTACGCGGCGGCGTTGCGCACCGCCGTGCACAACGCCGACGCGAAGGTCCGCAGGGTGTAGCGCTCCCGTTCGTTGAGCCGGGCCGCGCTGCGGAACCACAGCCGCAGTACCCCGACCTGGACGCCGCTCTCGTGCCCCACCAGCGGCACCTCGATCAGGCCGGGCCCGTCGGGCGGCGGCGCGCTGGTCGCGGCGTGGAACTCCACGGCGTCGGCGTCCCCCCGGGCGACCCGCGGCGGGTCGGCGAGCCGGTACTCGACCTCCACCTCGTCGGCGGAGAACAGGCCGGCGGCCCGGGTCACGCCGAGGTGCAGCACCGCTTCGAGGTCGACGTCGTTGAGCGCCTCGGTTGCCGCGGCCAGTCGCTGCCACGCCTCGCGCTCGGCCCGCCCGCGTACCCGTCCGGAGTGCCACAGGTGCACGCTGAGCACGAGCGGGGCCACCGCGACGAGCAGGCGACTCTCGACGGAGAGCAGCAGCAGGGTGACGACCGCGGTGGCGAACCGCGCGATGAGGGAAACCAGACGGATGTCGAGATTCGACCGGAACTTCACGCTGATCGGCGTGCGGGAGGCCAGCGCGATCACCGGAATGGCGACCACCTCGTCGATCACCACGATGCCGAGGTAGATGGCGGCCAGCGCCCACACGTTGGTGCCGACGCGGTCCGGCGCGTCCGGCTCCAGCATCAGCAGGACGAGGGCCCCGCCCCCGGCGGCCAGCGTGTCCTTCGCGGTACCAAAAATGATCTTTATGCGCGAAAGGCCCGACACGACGTTCGCGATGCCCACGCCCAGGCCGACGCAGAGCACCGCCAGCGGTGTCGACACGGTCGTCAGGGCGATCAGGATCGCCGCGTCGGTCCAGCTCATCGCGTGGTGGCCGGACCGGATCCGCAGGCGCACCTGCGACAGCCGCGCCACCGCGGTGAGCGAGACCACGGCGGCCAGTGAGGTCAGCGAGCCGAGGTCGGGCGGGCTGCGCAGCGCGGCGGCCGCGGCGACGGCGCCGAGCGCGGTGGCGGCAATCGCGACGAGGCCGACCAGCCTCATCAGGTGCTGGTCGGTCATCTCGCCGTTGTTCGACGGGGGCACCTAGGGTCACAACTCGATCGTCTCGGTGTCACCAGCCTAGGCGCTTCAACTGCTGTTGCCAGTGCCATCAGGCCCAGTCGTTCGAGCGCATTTCCGGCTCCTTCGTCGTCGTGGTCGGGTTCGGGGATCCCCTTGTGACGAGAAGAAGCGTAAATTGCATTACGCAAAATTAGAACCGTATTTTGTCCATTTGTCCAGGATAAGCTAATCCTGCACTACTCTGTAACGGATTGTCCGCCTCATCGAGACGGAGCGCATTTGGCTCCGCCCGAATGGTGCCTTTGTTCCGGATCTCCGGCGCCACTGTCGGCTCACCATAGGATCGCCTCCCCGCGGTCGTTCGGATAGTCGGACACGGGCGTCCGATAGCGGGATTTCCCGTGAAGCCCGGGTGTCATTCCTGGTCAGGACCGCATTGCCGGGCTTGCGGATGTCCTGCACATCATTGAGTAGTCCAAGCATTTGGCACTTTTTGCGCCATTGCTGCGCAATAGCCGCGACCCCGTGCGGCCGGGCACGGTCTACGATCCACCCTTCGGGGTAATGAGCCGGTGATTCGCGGGCAACGGGGGTGGTGGCGTGCGGATTCGGGTGCTCGGTCCACTGGAGATCGCGGCCGGCGACGGCCCGCTGCCGCTGGGCACCCGCAAACAACAGCTGCTGTTGGCGCTCCTGCTGCTCAACGCGGGCCGCACCGTCGCGACCAGCGAGCTGGTCGACGAGCTGTGGCCCGAGTCGCCGCCGGCGTCCGCCCTGCCGAACGTGCGCAACTACGCGGCCCGGCTGCGGCGGCTGCTCGCCGAGGCCCGGCACAGCGACGGTGCCACCCTGGTGCGGCACGGGCGCGGCTACCGCCTCGACGTCGGGCCCGCCTGGTTCGACGTCGACGAGTTCACCGCGCTCACCACGGCCGGGCGGGCGGCGATGGAGCGTGGCGGCCTCGACGAGGCCGTCGAGCGGCTCGCCGCGGCGCGGGCTCTCTGGCGCGGCCGGGCGTGCGCCGGCCTGCCGCGGGGGCCGCAGCTGCGCGCCCACTGCACGGCGCTGGAGGACGAACGGTCGCTGACCTGCGAGGCGCTCGCCGAGGCCCTGATCGTGCTGGACCGCCCCGGCGACGCCATCGGCGTCCTGCGCGCCCAGGTGACCGACCAGCCGCTGCGGGAGGCCGGTCACGCCCTGCTCATGCGCGCCCTGCATCGCACCGGGGACATCGCCGGCGCGTTGGCGGCGTACGCGCACGTCCGGCAGGTGCTCGCCGAGCACCTGGGCGTGGAGCCCGGCCGGGAGCTGCAGGAGCTGCACCGGGCGATCCTCAACCGCGAGGACGACCCGGAACCGCCCCGGCCGCGGGAGGCGGTCGCCGCCGGGGCGCCGGCGCCCTTCCGTCCGCAGGAGCTGCCGGCCGAGATCGGCCAGTTCGTGGGGCGGCAGGGCGAGGTCGCCGGGGTCGTCGAGCGGCTGCGTCCGGCCGGCACGCCGCCCCGGCAGCGCCCCACCGTCGTGCTGCTGTTCGGGCCCGGCGGGGCCGGCAAGTCCGCGCTGGCCCTGCGCATCGCGCACCGGGTGGCCGACGGGTTCCCCGACGGCCAGCTCTACGTCAACCTCCTGGGCGCCACGCCCGGGCTGCGCCCGCCGTCGACCGTCGAGGTGCTCGGACGGCTGCTGCGCAGCCTCGGCGTGCCCGACGTCGACGTCCCGCCCGGCGAGGAGGACGCCGCCGCCCGGTTCCGCAGCCTCACCGCCGGCCGCCGCCTGCTCCTGCTGCTCGACAACGCGGCGGACGCCGCGCAGGTGGCCGCGCTGCTGCCGGCCAGCGGGTCCAGCGCGGTGCTGGTGACCAGCCGCGGGCAGCTGTCCAGCCTGGACGCCGACCGACGGATCCGGGTGGGCGGGCTGCCGGAGCGGGAGGCGACGCTGCTGCTGCGCCGGCTCGTCCCGGACGTGGTGATCAGTGAGCCGGCCGGGGCGGCGATCGTCGCGCTGTGCGAACACCTGCCCCTGGCGATCCGCATCGCGGCCGGGCGGCTGATGAGCCGACCGGGCATGACCGCCGTGGAGTTCGCGGCCCGGCTGGGCGACCGGCGCCGCCGCCTCGACGAGCTCGAGCTGGAGGGCCTCGCCGTGCGCTCCTGCATCCGGGTGGGGTACGAGGCCCTGCTCGTCGACGGCAGCGCCACCGCCCGCACCGCCGCCCGGGCCTTCCCGGCCATCGGGGTGCTCAACGTGCCGGACGTGTCGGCGCCGCTGGTCGCCTCGATGCTCGCCGAGCCGCTGCCGGCCGTCCGGCAGGCACTGGAGCACCTGGTGCAGGCCCAGCTGCTGGAGGCCCAGCCCGGGGACCGGTACCGGCTGCACGACCTGGTCCGGCTGGTGGCGATCGAGCAGGCCTCGGAGTGCGACGAACCGGGCGCGGCCGCGGACGCGGTGTGGCGGGGACTGCTGTACTTCACCGAGGGGCTGCGGCGGGCGAACGACGTGCTGCGCCCGGGGCGGGACGAGGACGTTCCGCGCTTCCTCCTGCCCACCGGCCTCAGCCCACCGGAGTTCGCCGAGCCGGCCCAGGCCCGAGCCTGGCTGGACGCGGAGATCCGCTGCGTCACCGCGGCCGCCGAGCAGGCGGCCCAGCTGGCGCACGCGCCCGAGGCCATGCTGCTCAGCCTCGTCCGCCAGGTGTGGCCCCACCTGCAGGCGCGGCACCAGTGGGACGAGACCCTGCGGCTGGGCCTGCTGCTGATCGGGGCGGGCCGCAGGTCCCCGGCGTCCGAGCTGACCGGCTGGGGGCACCTGGTGGTGGGCACCGCGGAGGCCGACCTCGGGCAGATCGACCGCGCCCGGCACCACTTCGAGCTGGCCCGCGACTGCCACGCCGCCACCGGGTCCGGCGCCGGCATGGTGATCACCCTCAACTCCCTGGGCATCGTCACGGAGCGGGCCGGCGACGGGCCCCGCGCCCTGGAGCACTTCGGGGCCGCGCTGCGCTTCGCCCGGAAAAACCGCTCCCTGGCCATGGAGGGCGTGATCCTGCACAACCTGGGCAGCCTGTGCGGGCACCTCGGGATGGACGCCGAGTCGCTGGCGTACCTGAGGGCCAGCCTGCGCATCCGCAGCCGCAGCGCCGACCCCAGCGGGCTGGGCTCCACCCTGGCCAATCTCGCCGCGATCAGCTGCATCCTCGGCGACCTGGACGCCGCGGTGGACAGGGCCACCGCGGCGATCGAGTGGTGCCGGCAGTCCGGGCACCAGCTGCGCGAGCACGAGGCGCTGCTGGTACGCGCGGAGGCGTACCTGCGGCTGGGCGAGCTGGACCGCGCCGCCTCGGACGTGGACACCGTGCTGGCGCTGTCCCGGGTACGCCGGCACCGCTACGCCGCCGCCGCCGCGCTGCGCCAGCGCGGCAAGCTGCTGGCCGCACGCGGGGACGCCCGCGGCGCCGCGGCGGCCCGCACCGAGGCCGAGGCGGCCTTCGCCCATCCGCTGGTCCAGCGGGACCTGCTGACGGAGCGGCTATTGACCCAGCCCTGGCCTGCCCGGGGCGGGGATCCGTAGGCCGGGCGTCCGGCCGCGGCGCCGCGGGGTGCCACCGGAGTGTCGGCGGGCGCGGCTAGGCTCGGCGCGATGAGCGCTGACGCCGTGACCCGTACCCCGGTGAGCTGGGCGGCGGCCCGGTCGCTGGCCTACGCTGCCGGGCTGGCCGCCGCGGCGCCGCCGGTGCGGGTGCCGCTGCCCGAGGCCGACGGCCTGGTGCTGGCCGAGCCGCTGACCGCGCGCACCGACCTGCCGGCCTTCCCCACCTCCAGCGTGGACGGCTGGGCCGTGCGCGGCCCGGCACCGTGGCGGGTGGTGGGCCGCGTGCTGGCCGGGGCGCCCGCGCCCCCGCTGACGCAGGACGGTACGGCGGTGGAGATCGCCACCGGCGCCATGGTGCCGCGCGGCGCCGCGGCGGTCGTGCGGGTGGAGGAGTCCCGCCGGACGGCCGACGGCCTGGTGACCGGTGCGCCGCGGCCGCAGCCGGAGTGGCGGGAGCGCGGCGAGGAGGCGGCCGCCGGCGAGGCGCTGCTGCCGGCCGGCACCGTGGTCACCCCGGCCGTACTGGGTCTCGCGGCGTCCTGCGGGCACGACGCGCTGACGGTCCGGGCCGCGCCCCGGGCCGCGCTGCGGGTCTTCGGCGACGAGCTGCTCACCGTCGGCCCGCCCGGCGACGGTCGGGTGCGCGACGCGCTCGGGCCGTCCGTGCCGGCCTGGCTGCGCCGGTACGGCGCCGCCGTGCCGACCGCGCCCGCCGGTTCGGCCGCGCCGGTGGCGGACACGCTGGCCGCGCACGTCTCCGCCATCCGGTCGGCGCTGGCCGACGCCGAGCTGGTGTGCACGACCGGTGGCACCATGCACGGGCCGGTCGACCACCTGCACCCGGCGCTGGGCGCCCTGGGCGGGGAGTACGTGGTGAACACGGTGGCGGTGCGCCCCGGCTTCCCGATGCTGGTGGCCCGGGTGCCCGGGCCCGACGGTCGGCCGCGCTTCGTGGCCGGGCTGCCGGGCAACCCGCAGTCGGCGGTCGTCGCCCTGGTCTCGCTGGTCGCTCCCCTGCTGGCCGGGCTCTGCGGGCGGCCGGAGCCCGAGCCGGCGACGGTCCGCCTCGGCGCGCCGGTGCCGGGGCGGGGGGACTTCACCCACCTCGCGCTGGTCCGGGTGGACCGGGCCGACGGCGCGGCCTATCCGGTGCGGCACGTCGGGTCGGCGATGCTGCGTGGCCTGGCGCTCGCCGACGGGTTCGCGGTGATCGAGCCGGGCACGTCCGGCGAGCCGGGCGCCCGGGTTCCCCTGGTCCCGCTGCCGCTGCTCGCCGGCGAGCGGCCGTGACGGCGCACCCGGGCGGTGCCGGTGCCGCCCGTGCAGGCAGGAGGATGACGGCATGAGCACGCACGGGGCCGCGGACGAGGGGTCCGCCGCGGCCGCGGCGGGGGTCGACCGCGGCGGCGTGGCCCCGGCCGCGCCGGTGGCCGCGGTCCGGATCGCGGCGGTGACCACCGAGCCGCTGGACCCGGCGTGGCACGAGGCGGCGGTGGCCGACCCCCGCGCCGGGGCGGTGGTGAGCTTCCAGGGCGTGGTGCGCGACCACGACCACGGGCGGGCGGTGGCCGCCCTGGAGTACGAGGGGCACCCGAGCGCCGAGGCGGTGCTGCGGGAGGTGGCGGAGGCGGTCGCCGCGGACCCGGCGGTCTACGCGGTGGCGGTCTCGCACCGGGTGGGGCCGCTGGCCATCGGCGAGGTGGCGCTGGTCGGGGCGGTCAGCACGGCGCACCGGGCGGCCGCGTTCGCCGCCTGTGCGCGGCTGGTGGACGAGGCGAAGGCCCGCCTGCCGATCTGGAAGCGCCAGGTGTTCGCCGACGGCACCGAGGAGTGGGTCAACTGCCCCTGAGCCGCCGTGGCTGCTGCGCGCCGAAGGCGGGCTCGGCGCCGGGGCGCCAGGGCAGCGCGGCGACGAGCACGATCAGCGCCAGCGCGAGGGAGTTCTCCGCGAGCGCGCCGAGCAGCCCGTCGGCGTAGTGGGACACCCCGTGCTGGAGCTGGTGCTCGTACCGCCAGATCGGCGCGACCAGGAACAGGGCGTAGAGCGCCAGGGCCGCGGTGGCGTGCCGCAGGCCGGTCAGGGCCGGGTACCAGATCGGCGTACGCAGGCCGTCGGCGCCGCCGACCAGCGAGCCCAGCCCGGCCCGGCTCAGCGCCCCGGCGCGGGCCGCGGCCAGCGAGCGCGCCGCCAGGCCCCGGCTGGCGACCCGGCGGCGCAGCGCGGCGTCGACCAGAATGAGCACGGCGGGCACCACGAACACCAGGTGGTGCGACCACGAGATCGGGCTGATCACGTTGGCGGTGAGCCCGACCAGGGTGAAGGCGGCCAGCTCGTCGCCCTCGGCGTGCGCGTTGGCGGCCCGGGTCAGCCCGACGGCCAGCATGAGCAGGGCGAACGCGAGCCACATCAGGCCCGGCGTCTCGACGGAGTCGTAGAGCCGGGCGAGCAGCCCGGCCAGGGACTGGTTGGGCGTGAAGTCGGCGGCGCCCACCCGGTCGGTCTGCCACATCACGCCGCCGAAGTAGGCGACGGACTCCCGCCCGGCGACCAGGAAGGTGCCGAGCGTGACGCCCACGGCGGTGCTGACGGCGGTGAGGGCGGGGCGCCACTGGCGGGTCACGACCAGGTAGAGGATGAACAGCGCGGGGGTGAGCTTGACGGCGGTGGCCAGGCCGATGCCGGCGCCGGCCCACGCTCCGGAGAGCCACAGCCGGACCAGCCGGCCGCGCAGCGCGCCGAGCAGGTCGCCGGGTGCGCCGGCCGGAGCCGGCGCCGCGGCCCGCTCGCCGTCTCCCGGGGCCGGCTCCGCGGCGGTCCGCCGGGGGCGGCGGCCGCCCCGGGCCCGCCAGCGCAGCCCGATCACGTCGGCTATGACGAGGGCGAACAGCAGCAGGTTGACCTGGCCGTAGCCGAGCGACTCGCGGACCGGCTCGATGGCGGCCGCCAGCGGCACGGCCAGGGCGACGGCGAACCACCGCGACCAGCCGTACCGGGCCGCCATCGGCCCGAGCAGCCCGGCCAGGACGACGCCCAGCGCCACCAGGCTGGCCACCACGTTGACGACCCCGGCCGCCCGGGTGGACAGCAGCCCGATCGGCAGCATGGTCAGCGCGGCGAACGGCGGGTACGTGAAGCCGAGCGTGGTGCCGGGGGCGATGAACTCGTAGAGGTCCCCGCCACCGGTCCACCAGAGCACCGCGCCGCGGTAGATCCGCATGTCGAAGAAGTTGTACGGCCTGCCGAACGCGTCGATGGCGTACAGCGCGCCGTAGCCGGCGGCGACGAGCACCAGCAGGCGCAGGAGCAGTCGCCGCCGGTCGGCTCGGGTCCCCGCGCGCCGCGCCAGCCCGTGGCGGACCCGGGCGATGCGGTTCGGCCGTCTCGCGACGGTCGCCGGCATAGCCTCGCCACCCCCGTACCGGTCTCGGTCGTCGTGTCCGTGTCCACCGAGCAGCCTAGAGCGGGTGTGCACCCGGCGACCTCCCGCGTAACGCGACCGTGTTCGATCCCACACTGGTTTGCGGCGTTTCACCGCCTTAACGCGATCGATGCGGTTCAGGTGATGATTGCCTGGGCGGCTTGGCCGGTTCCGTCGGATTGGCGAGTTCTCGCGTCAGCGGGCCAACCGGCGACCCGTACGCACCGCGCGGCTGGCCAGCCGGGCCTCCCGCCGGGCCGTCCGCAGGCTGCGCCGGGCGGTCTGCCGGGTGCGGCTGACGAACCGGTCCGCCCGCCAGCGCCACCCGGGCCGCCCCTCGGTGTCGGCGGCGGCCAGCAGCAGCCCGCCGAGCAGCCCGAGGTTCTTCAGGAAGTCGACCCGCTGGTCGCGGCGCTCCGCGGCGTCCTGGGCCGCCCAGAACGGGTGCGCGGCGACCGTGGTGGGCAGCAGGGAGCCGGCGAGCAGGCCGGCGGCGGGCCGGGTCAGGTGTCCGGTGGCCAGCATGAGGCCGCCGGCGAGCTGGGCCGCACCGTTGAGTGTGACAAGCGTCCGGGTCTCGGTGGGCAGGCGGGCGTCGGCCTTCTCCAGCAGTGGGGTGACCCGGTCGGTGACCCGCTTGGCCTGCGGTACGAGGCGGTCCGGGTCGGCCACGGCACGGGCACCGGTGTAGACGAAGATCGCGCCGAGCAGGGCGCGGGCTGCGGATCGGATCGGCTTCATGGCGGCCCACATACCCCCGTTCGCCGCCGGCTATCCACCGGTCCGGCCGGCGCCGCGGCCGCCTAGGGCTGGGTACGCAGGTAGCGGCCGAAGTGGGGCACGGTGAACGCGACCGTACCGCGCTCGCCGGAGTAGACCAGGCCCTTCTTGATCAGGCTGTCCCGGGCCGGGGACAGGCTGGCCGGGCGCCGGCCCAGCGCGCGGGCGATGTCCGCCGTGCCGACCGCGTGGTCCGGGTCCTCGTCGTCCGCGGCCGACAGGGCGGCCATGGTGCGCAGGTAGTCCCGCTCCGCCGGGGTGGCCCGCTCGTACCGGGAGCCGAAGAAGCCGACCGCCAGCTCCGCCTCGGCCTCCGGCGCCGCCACCCGGACGTCGGCCTCGGTGATCGGTGACCCCGGTGCGCTGTCCCAGGCGGCCTTGCCGTAGGCCTGGACGAAGTAGGGGTAGCCGCCGGAGCGCGCGTACAGCGCGTCCAGCGCCGCGGGGGCGTACGCCACGCCCTCGCGCTCGGCCGGCGCGCGCAGTGCCTGGTCCGCGGCGGCCCGGTCCAGCCGGTCGATGCGCTGGTAGCGGAAGAGCCGCTCGGAGTAGGACTTCGCCGCCGACAGCACGGCCGGCAGGTGCGGCAGGCCGGCGCCCACGACGATCAGCGGGGCGCCGAGCTGGGAGAGCTCGTGGCAGGCCGCGCACAGCGCGGACACGTCCTGCGGGCCGAGGTCCTGCATCTCGTCGATGAACAACGCCACCCCGGTGCCCACGTCGGTGGCCACGCTCGCCGCGTCCGTGAACAGCTCGACCAGGTCGATCTCGATGTCGCCGGAGTCGGCGCGCCCGGTGGCGGCCGGCACGTCGATGCCCGGCTGCCACCGGTCCCGCAGCCGGCCGGCGGCGCGCCCGCCGGTCCGGCCGGACGCGTCGGGCGCGGACCGCAGCGCGAACGCCTTCAGCACGCCGAGGAACGCGTCGACCCGCTCCGGGGCGCGGTGCCGCGGCGCCAGCTCCCGCACGGCCATGTGCAGGGCGGCGGCCACCGGCCGCCGCAGCGACTGGTCGGGCCGCGCCTCGATCTTCCCGGTGCCCCACAGCCGGCCGATGGCCTGCGAGCGCAGCGCGTTGAGCAGTACGGTCTTGCCCACCCCCCGCAGGCCGGTCAGGACCAGGCTGCGCTCCGGGCGGGCACGGGCGATCCGTTCCAGGACGACGTCGAAGACCTCCAGCTCGCGGTCGCGGCCGGCGAGCTCGGGCGGGCGCTGGCCGGCGCCCGGGGCGTACGGGTTGCGTACCGGGTCCATGTCTCGCACCGTATCGCCCCGTCTAGTGCGAAGCCTAGATTGGCGTAGATCCCGCAAGCGGCGCGTCGCCGACGCTGTGCTCGCCAGGCCCCGCCCGCCGGCCCGCCATGTTGTCTCGGCCCGTCACCGCCGGCCCAGGCACAGCACGTAGTCCAGCGCATCGGTCTGGGCGTCGTAGCGGTACCAGTACCGGTAGCCCTCCACTCCCCTGCACCGCTTCAGGTAGTCGGTGGTGCCGTCGAAGCGGGCGAGCACCTCGTACGTGCCGGGCCCGCACGGGGCGATCCGCATGACCGGGCGCTCCTCGGTGCCCTCCCGCACCAGGCAGGTGCCGCGCCTGGCGAACCGGGCGTCGTCGGCCCGGTCGCCGCCGGACGTCGGACTCGATCCCCCGGCGGACGCCCCCGGTGTCGGCGACACGCCGCCCGCGACGCGGTCGCCCGCCGGAGACCCCGGTCCCGACAGCAGCTGGCTGGCCGCCAGCGCGCCGGTGACCAGCACCGCGACCACGCCCAACCCGGCCAGCAGGGGGCCCCGGCGCAGGGCGGAGCGGGACGGTGGCCGGGCCGGGGCGTGCGGGGCGCCCCACGGCGGGCCGGCGGCGCCCGGCGCCCCGTACGCGCCGCCCGGGGGAACCGGACCGGCGGGCGCGGTGGAGCCGGTGAGCGGGCCGGACGGGCCTGCGGCGAGCGGGCCGGACGGGGGCGGGGCGCCGGCGGACACCCACGGGTCCTGGTCCCGCCACGGGTCGGCCGGCTCGGCGTACCCCTCGTCGGGCGAACGCGGCGACCAGGGCTCCGGCGGCGGACCGGGCGGGCCGTACTGCGACATGATCGTGACCTCCTCCGGCACCCCGGCGCGCCCAGGCGCGGGCGCCCCGCGGCCGCGCCGTTCGTCGCGGCCGCCCCGGCCGCGTCGTCGCGGCGCGCACCGTCGACGGACGACGACCCGACCGACGACGACGCCCTCCGTCGGGCCGCACGCACCCGGCGCCCCTGCTGCTACCCGGTCACCGTAGCGTGGACCGGCGATGAGCCGACCTCCCGGAACCGCGCCAACCCCGCCGCCGCGCGCCGCGGCGGTCGGGCGCGCCCCCGGCGCCGCCGCCCGGTCCGCGGGCGGTCCCGGCGCGGCGCTGGTCTGGGCGGCCCTGGCCATCGTGTACGTGGTCTGGGGGTCGACCTACCTCGGCATCAAGATCACGGTGGAGACCCTGCCGCCCTTCGTCTCCGCCGCCGCGCGCTTCGCCGCCGCGGCGGCCGTGCTCGCGGCGCTGCTCGCCCTGCGCCGGCCCCGGTCACTGCGGGTGGACCGGCGCCAGCTCGGCAGCGCGGCGCTGGTGGGGGTACTGCTGCTGGCCGGCGGCAACGGCCTGGTGGTGCTCGCCGAGACCGGGCCGCCCGGGGTCGCCGTGCCCTCGGGCATCGCCGCGTTGCTGGTGGCCACGGTGCCGCTGCTGGTGGTCGTCCTGCGGGCCGCCACCGGGGACCGGCCCCGCGCCGCCACCGTGGCCGGCGTGGTGTTGGGCTTCGCCGGCCTGGTCCTGCTGGTGCTGCCGTTGGGCACCGGGGCCGCGGCCACCGCCGCCCCGCTGGCCGGGGCGCTGACCGTCGTGCTGGCCGCCACGTCGTGGTCGGTGGGCTCGTTCCTGTCCGGCCGGCTGCCGATGCCCGCCGACCCGTTCGCGGCCACCGTGTACGAGATGGTCGCCGGGGCGGCGGTGTTGGCGCTGGTCGGCGTGGTGCGCGGCGAGCTGCGCGGCCTCGCCCTGGCCGACGTGTCCGCCCGGTCCTGGGCCGGGTTGGCGTACCTGACGGTCGCCGGGTCCCTGGTCGCCTTCACCGCGTACGTATGGCTGCTGCACCACGCGCCCCTGTCGCTGGTGTCCACCTACGCCTACGTGAACCCGGTCGTGGCGGTGGCCCTGGGCGCCCTGCTGGTCGCCGAGCCCGTGACCGCCCAGGTGCTGCTCGGCGGTGCGGTCATCGTGGTCGGGGTGGCCCTGGT
>DATMJT010000246.1:0-7852 GCA_035553735.1 Pilimelia sp. | reverse complement strand
CTGGATCATCCCCTCGGTGAACCCGGACGGCAGCGAGTACGACATCGCCACCGGCTCCTACCGCTCCTGGCGCAAGAACCGCCAGCCCGTCAGCGGGGCGGTCGGCATCGACCTCAACCGGAACTGGGGCTACAAGTGGGGCTGCTGCGGCGGCTCCTCGACGCAGCCGTCGTCGGAGACCTACCGGGGCCCCTCGGCCTTCGCCGGCACCGAGGCGGCGCGACTGCGGGACTTCATCAACAGCCGGGTCGTCGGCGGCAAGCAGCAGATCACCGCGCAGATCGACTTCCACTCGTACTCCGAGCTGATCCTGTGGCCGATGGGTTACACCACGGCTGACACGACCGCGGAGATGAGCGCGGACGCGGCGAACGCCTTCCAGACGCTGGGCCGGCGGATGGCCGCCACCAACAACTACATCCCGGAGCAGGCCAGCGACCTCTACATCACGGACGGGTCGATCCTGGACTGGTCGTGGGCGCAGCACAAGATCTTCGCCTACACCTTCGAGCTGTACCCGCGGTCGGCCAGCCCCGGCTTCTACCCGCCGGACGAGGTGATCGGTCGGGAGACGGCGCGCAACCGCGAGGCCGTGCTGCTCTTCTCCGAGTACGCGGACTGCCCGTGGCGGATCATCAACAAGCAGTCGCAGTACTGTGGCACCACCACGCCGCCGACGAGCAGCTCCGCACCGCCGCCGACCACCACGCGTCCGCCGTCGAGCACGACCTCGCCGCCGCCGCCCACCACGTCGGCTCCGCCCACCACGTCGGCTCCGCCGACCGGTGGCACGACCTGGACGGCCGGCACCTACTACGCCGCCGGCACCGTGGTGACCTACAACGGCGTCAGCTACCGGTGCCTGCAGTCGCACACGGCGTACCCCGGCTGGGAGCCGCCGAACGTGCCCGCGCTCTGGCAGCGCATCTAGGGCGCCTGTCGCGGCGCCACGGCGGCCCGGTCGACCCGGGCACGAGGTGAGCGGCGCGACCTGAAGTGACCGTGGGCGGTCACCGCATCCGGCGGTGACCGCCCACGACCGTCCGGTGTGGTCGTCGCCGTGGTCGCCGACGACCTCGCCGCCGGAGTCGGCGGCGGTCAGCTCGGCGTGGTCATCGCGATCACCGAGAAGTGGGCGCCCTGCGGATCGTTGAGGACCGCGAACCGGCCCTGCGGGGTGTCCGTGGGCGGCACCGGCGCCGACCCGCCCAGCTCGACGGCGCGGGCGGCCGCGATGTCGGCGTCGGCCACCGCGAAGTAGATCATCCAGTGCGGCGGCAGGTCCGCCGGCCATGCGTCGCCGACCATCGGCATCATGCCGGCGACGCTGCGGTCGCCGAGCTGCCACTCGGTGTACGTCACGTCACCGTACGCGTTGTCCTTCGCCGTCCAGCCGAACACCGCCGGGTAGAACCGCTTGGCGCCGTCGGGGTCGCGGGTGGTCAGCTCGTTCCAGCAGAGCGCACCGGGCACGTTGAACAGGCCGGCGCCGGGCATCGCCCCCGGCTGCCACACCGAGAAGGCGGCGCCCGCCGGATCGAGGAGCACCGCCATCCGCCCCTGGTCGAGCACGTCGAACGGGGCCATCAGCACCTTGCCGCCGGCCCGCTCCACCGCGGCGGCGGTGGCGTCCGCGTCGGCCGTGGCGATGTAGGTCGACCAGAAGGTGGGCTGCGCCTCGTCGTACTTGGGACCGGCGCCGGCGACCGGCAGCCCGTCCTTGTGGAAGATCGTGTAGCCGCCGGCGGCCGGATCCTCGGAGACCTGCGCGGTCCAGCCGAACAGGCCGCCGTAGAACGAGGTGGCGGACTCCAGGTCGGGGGTGGCCAGGTCGACCCAGTTCGGGGTGCCGGGCGGCGTCGTGGCCCCCGGCGGGTTCGTGGGCCCTGGTGGGGACGTGGCCCCAGGTGACGTCGTCATCGCGGTGCTCCTTCCGGGCGGACCACGACGGCCGCCCTCTTCGGGCGCATCCTCGCACCGTGCCCCGACAACCGTCGGCGATTCGGGCACGTCGCGAGCCGACCCCACGCACCGCTCCGGCCTACGACGAAATTCGGTGGAGCGGGTGCGCGTGGGTGCGTAGGCTGGTGGACCGCTTGACGGCCGTGGTGAGCAGACACCGCTTCGGACGTCCCGCGCCGGCACCCCAGACGGGCAGCCCGGACACGCGAGCGAGCAGACAGCTGACCCGAAGGATTTCAGCGTGCCCGCAATCGACCTGGACACCGAACTGACCGCCGAACGCGCCCACCTGGCCGCCTCCCGCGCCGCCCTGCGCCGCATGCGGGAACACGCCGAAGCGCTCTACGCCACCGGCCACGGCGTCGCCGGCGACGCCTACGCCGCCGAGACCCTCGGCCGCACCCTCGCCCGCCGGGTCGCCGACCTGGCCGAGCAGCCGGACACTCCGCTGTTCTTCGGCCGCCTCGACCTGACCTCCGACAACACGGCCGGCGCCGGCCCGTTCCACATCGGCCGCCGGCACGTCGCCGACGACACCGGTGAACCCATGGTCCTCGACTGGCGGGCGCCCATGTCGCGCGCCTTCTACCGGGCCAGCGCCCGCGACCCGGGCGGCGTCGCCGTCCGCCGCCGGTTCGGCTTCGACCGCGGCGAACTGACCAGCTTCGAGGACGAACACCTCGACCGCGGCGAGGAACTGGGCACCGCCAGCCGGATCCTCACCGCCGAGATCGAACGCCCCCGCGTCGGACCCATGCGCGACATCGTCGCCACCATCCAGCCCGAGCAGGACGACCTCGTCCGCGCCGACCTCGACACCACCGTCTGCGTCCAGGGCGCCCCCGGCACCGGCAAGACCGCCGTCGGGTTGCACCGCGCCGCGTACCTGCTGTACCTGCACCGCGACCGGCTGCGCCGCACCGGCGTGCTGATCGTCGGGCCCAGTGCCGCGTTCCTCGACCACATCGCCGCCGTCCTGCCGGCCCTGGGCGAGCTGGACGTCCGGCACGCCACCATCGAGGACGTGATCGCCCGGGTGCCGGTCCGCGGCACGGATCCGGTCGAGAGCCAGGTGGTCAAGCACGACCCCCGGATGGCCGAGGTCCTGCACCGGGCGCTGTGGGCCCGGGTGTCCCGGCCGGAGGAGCCGGTCCAGGTCTCCGACGGCTCCTACCGGCGGCGCGTGGACGTGGGCGTGCTGCGCCGCATCGTCGACGACGTGCGGCGGGAGGCGCCGCCGTACGCCGTGGGCCGTGAGCGGGTCCGGGCCCGGGTGGTGGCGCTGCTCCAGCGGCAGGCCGAGGCCCGCGCCGGCGAGTCGCCCGGCGAGGCGTGGCAGCGGCGGATGGGCCGGTCCCGGCCGGTCACGGGGCTCCTCGACGCCTGCTGGCCGACGGTGACCCCGGAGGCGGTGCTGTGCGACCTGCTGTCGGACGCCGGGCGGCTGGCCGGCGCCGCCGACGGCGTGCTGAGCCCGGCCGAGCAGGCGGCGCTGCGGTGGCCCAGGCCCCCGCGCAGCGCCCGCACCGCTCGCTGGAGCGCCGCGGACGCGGTCCTCCTGGATGAGATCGCCGGCCTGGTGGAGCGGCCGGCGAGCCTGGGGCACGTGGTGCTGGACGAGGCGCAGGACCTCTCGCCCATGCAGTGCCGGGCCATCGCCCGGCGCACCTCGCACGGCTCCGTCACGGTCCTCGGCGACCTGGCCCAGGGCACCACGCGGTGGGCCGCGTCCGACTGGGCGGACACGCTGCGTCACCTGGGCAGGCCGGACGCCCGGGTGACGCCGCTGACCACCGGATTCCGGGTCCCCGAGGCCGTGGTGCGGCTGGCCAACCGGCTGCTGCCGGCGCTGGGTGTCGCGGTGCCGGAGGCCGTCTCCCTGCGCCGGGACGGCGAGCTGACCGTCCACCACGCCACCGACCTCGCCCCCGCCGTGGTGGCCGAGGTACGCCGGGCCGGCAGGCATGCGGGCTCCATCGGCGTCATCGCCGCGGACCGGCGGGTGGCGTGGGTCCGCGGCGTTCTCGACGCCGCCGGTGAGCGGCCAACGGGCGGACGGGCGGGCGGCGTGCTCGACGTGGTGCCCGCCAGCCTGGCGAAGGGCCTGGAGTACGACCACGTCGTCGTCGTGGAGCCCGCCGAGATCGTGGCCGCGGAGCCGCGCGGGCTGCACCGGCTGTAGTCGTGCTGACCCGCGCGGTCTCCCGGCTCGCCGTGGTGCACGCGGCACCGCTGCCGGCGCCGCTCACCGGCTGAGGCCCGACCCGTACCCCGGCCCACCGGCCACCCGGCCCACCCGGCCGCCCGGTCCGCCTGGTCCGCCTGGTCCACCGGCCACCCGGTCCGCCCGGACGCCCGGTCCGCGGGCGGCCCGCCGGGCACCCCGGATACCGTGGGGAATCATGCAGACCGCGCCGCGCCGGCCCCGGGTCGGGCACATCCAGTTCCTCAACTGCCTGCCCCTGTACTGGGGCCTGATGCGCTCAGGGGCCCTGCTCGACGTGGACCTGTACAAGGACTCGCCGGAGCAGCTGGGCGCGGCCCTGGTCGCCGGGCGGCTGGACATCGGGCCGATCTCGCTCGTGGAGTACCTCAGGCACGCCGACGATCTGTTGCTGCTGCCGGACCTGGCCGTGGGCAGCGACGGCCCGGTGCTCTCGGTGAACGTGGTGTCCACCCGGCCGCTGGCCGACCTGGACGGCGCCCGCGTGGCGCTGGGCGCCACGTCCCGCACCGGCGTGCTGCTGGCGCGGATGCTGCTGGCCGACCGGTACGGCGTCGCGCCGCGCTACTTCGCCTGTCCGCCCGACCTGACCCAGATGCTGCTGGAGGCGGACGCCGCGGTCCTGATCGGCGACGTCGCGCTCCGCGCCACGTACGAGGCGCCGCGCCGCGGCCTGACCGTGACCGACCTGGGGCAGGCCTGGCGGGAGTGGACCGGGCTGCCGATGGTCTTCGCGGTGTGGGCGGTGCGCCGCGAGTTCGCCGCGGCCGAGCCGGGCCGGGTCAAGGACGTCCACGAGTCCTTCCTGCGCTCCCGCGACCTGTGTTTGGCGGAGTTGGCGGACGTGGCGCGGGCGGCCGCCCGGTGGGAGCCGTTCGACGCGGACACCCTGGCGGCCTACTTCCGGGCCCTGGACTTCTCGCTGGGCGTCCGGCAGATCGGCGGGCTGCGGGAGTTCGCCCGGCGGGCGGCGGCCGCGGGCGCCGCGCCGGCGCTGCCGGCCGACGGCCCGGAGTTCGTGGCGCTCTGACGCCGCCCACCGGGCGCTGAACCCACCCGACGGCCGCCGCTGCGCCGCGCCCACCGCCGTTGCGGCCGCCGGGTGCTGAACCCACCCGACCGCCGCCGCTGCGCCCCTGCCCACCACCGTTGCGGCCGCCGGCGTGCTCGGCCGCGGCGGCCGGACCGCGTCCGCGACTCCATGATCTATAACGGCTCGTTGCATCTCCGGATGCCTGCTGTAACACTCGGGACATGGACGGCAACGACTTCCCGGCGCTCGGGGAGCACGGCCGGGGCGCCGGCGAGCAGGCCCGGTGGGCCGGCGTCGGAGCCGGCACCGGCGGGCTGCTGGACGAGGTGGCCGCCGCCGAGGCGGACCTGCGCGAGGCCGCCGCCCGCCGGCTCGACGGCGTCGCCGCGGGGGCGCCGGGCACCGGCCCGGACCCGGCCGCCGGCCGGAGCGCGCCGGCGGGCCAGGGCCCGGGTGCCCCGGCGGATGCGGGCGACGGGGCGGATGCGGGCGACGGGGCGCGGCGCGCGCGCTTCGATGCCGTGGTGGCCGCCGACCAGAAGATCGAGCCGCGCGACTGGATGCCCGACGGGTACCGCCGGACTTTGATCCGGCAGATCGCCCAGCACGCCCACTCCGAGATCATCGGGATGCAGCCCGAGGGGAACTGGATCTCCCGCGCGCCCAGCCTGAAGCGCAAGGCCATCCTGCTGGCCAAGGTGCAGGACGAGGCCGGGCACGGGCTGTACCTCTACGCGGCGGCCGAGACGCTCGGCGTGACCCGCGACGCGTTGGTGGAGCAGCTGCTGAGCGGGCGCCAGAAGTACAGCTCCATCTTCAACTACCCGACCCTGACCTGGGCCGACGTGGGGGCGATCGGCTGGCTCGTGGACGGGGCGGCGATCGTCAACCAGGTCCCGCTGTGCCGCT
Source organism: Pilimelia sp. (assembly GCA_035553735.1). GTDB lineage: Bacteria > Actinomycetota > Actinomycetes > Mycobacteriales > Micromonosporaceae > DATMJT01. Next base: position 1,724 of record DATMJT010000246.1, on the reverse strand, counting down.
GCTCCTACGGACCGTACGCCCGGGCCATGATCCGCATCTGCAAAGAGGAGTCCTTCCACCAGCGCCAGGGCTTCGAGATCCTGCACACGCTGAGCCACGGCACCCCGGCCCAGAAGGCGATGGCCCAGGACGCGGTGAACCGTTGGTGGTACCCGTCGCTGGCGATGTTCGGCCCGCCCGACGCCGAGTCCACGCACTCGGCGCAGTCCATGGCCTGGAAGATCAAGCGGTTCTCCAACGACGAGCTGCGCCAGCGGTTCGTCGACATGTGCGTGCCGCAGGCACACGCGCTCGGCCTGGACCTGCCGGACCCCGACCTCCGCTGGAACCCGCGGCGCGGCGCGCACGACTTCACGCCGCCGGACTACGCCGAGCTGATGCGCGTGATCTCCGGCAACGGACCGGCCAACCGCCAGCGGCTGGCGTTCCGGCGGCGGGCGCACGCCGAGGGCGCCTGGGTGCGCGAGGCGGCCGCCGCGTACGCCGCCAAGCGGGCGACCGCGCGCGGCCGAACGCCCGCCGAGGCCGTGGCATGACCGGGCGGGTGCAGCGGCGGGCCGCGGCCGGATGTGCGCGGCGGTCCCCGGCCGCGCGGGGCGCGGTGACCGGATGACCGGGCACGGCGAGCGGAGCGGTGCCGCGGTGGGCTGGCCGCTGTGGGAGGTGTTCGTCCGGCCGCGCCGCGGCCTCGCACACGGGCACGTGGGCAGCCTGCACGCGCCGGACGCGGCGATGGCTCTGCGCAACGCCCGCGACCTCTACACCCGACGCCAGGAGGGCGTGTCGATCTGGGTCGTCCCGTCCGCCGCCATCACGGCCTCCAGCCCCGACGAGCGGGACGCGTTCTTCGACCCGGCCGCCGACAAGGCGTACCGGCACCCGACCTTCTACGACGTGCCCGACGGGGTGCCGCACCTGTGACGGGGCCAGGGACGACGGTGGAGTACCTGCTCGGCCTGGCCGACGACGCGTTGATCGCGGCCCAGCGGCTGAGCGAGTGGTACGCCCGGTCGCCCGAGATGGAGGAGGACGTCGCGCTGGCCAACATCGCACTGGACCAGCTCGGCACGGCCCGGCTGCTGCTCAGCTACGCGGGCGAGCGGGAGGCTGCCGGCCGGGACGAGGACGCCCTGGCGTACCTGCGCGAGGAGCGGGAGTTCCGCAACTGCCTGCTGGTCGAGCTGGCCAACGGCGACTTTGCCATGACGATGGGCAAGCTGCTCTTCCTGGCGGCCTACCAGCTGCCGCTGTACGAGCGGCTGGCCGCCTGCCCGGACGAGCGGCTGGCCGGGATCGCGGGCAAGGCACGCAAGGAGTCGGCGTACCACCTCGACCACAGCGCCCAGTGGGTCATCCGGCTGGGCGACGGCACGCAGGAGTCACACCGGCGGATGCAGTACGCGGTGGACGAGCTGTGGCCGTACACCCACGAGCTGTTCGCCGCCGACCGGGCCGCGCCGGTGGACCCGGCGACCCTGCGGGAGCCGTGGCTGCGCGCAGTCGAGCCCGTGCTGGCGGAGGCGACACTGCGCCGGCCGGCTGATCCGGACGGTGCCGGCGGCTCCGCCGACTGGGCGCCCGAGGGCGGTCGGCGCGGCCTGCACACCGAGCACCTGGGCTACCTGCTCGCCGAGATGCAGGCGCTGCACCGGGCGCACCCGGGAGCGTCGTGGTGAGCGCGGAACCCGGGCACCGGGCCGGCGCGAGCGAGGTCACCACGGTCA
>DATMJT010000245.1:0-2630 GCA_035553735.1 Pilimelia sp. | reverse complement strand
ACCGCGGCCTGGGTGTCGGCGTCGCGGATGAGGTACCGCAGCGTCGCGGACCGCTTCTTGGAGTTGTTGACAGTGGCTGGAGCCGCGTCGTCGGCCAGGGGCCAGAGCTGGGCGATGACCTTCTCGAACTCGCCCATCGTCAGCGTCTCGTTGATCATTCGTTCGGCGGCGGCCTGGAAGGCGTCCATGTACTCCCACATGAGGCCGATGGCTTCGCGGGCCTGGCTGATCTGGGAGTGGATGTTGGAGGTGTGCCGGAAGACGTAGTAGCCCTTGGTGCGGGCGAAGGCGGCGCGTTGGGTGTTGGCGCACACGATCCGCACCGGGGTCGCGTCGACCCGAAGTGAGGCGGTCCCGTCGTGCGAGGTGGTGGCGGCGAGGTACAGGTCGAGGTCGTCCACCCCGGCGATCTTCATCCCGGTCGGGAGCTTCATCGTGACGAAGACGGACCGGCCGCGGCGCATGGAGCCGGCGGTCTCGAAGTGCGCGCCGCCGCTGGCGTCGACCAGTTTGTTGAGCATCTCGGCGACCTGTTCGTTCTGCACGGTGGTGTAGTCCTCACCGACCACGCCCAGGTATTCGGTGGCGCCGGTGACCACGTTGGTGCGCACGGTCATCCACTTGTCCGGGCACTCGATGACGGTCACCCCGTCGGGGGTGGTCTCGATGCCTTGCAGGGGCAGTTTGCGCACGCGCCAGCCGCCGAGAAATGCCCTGGCCATGATGTCCTCGGCGGTCATGGTGGCCTCGGTGACGGTGCCGAGTTGGTGCCAGGCGGACAGCCGCGCGGAGGCGAAGGCGGTCGAACCGTTGGCGAGGGTTTCGAGTTCGTGTGCCATGACAGGTTTTCCTTTCCGGGTAAGGGTTTCGGGTAGCCGGGCGGTCCGGCCGTGCGGTGTTGCGACAGGGCTAATGCTGCCGACTTTCATGGAGTGATCAAGTCGATGTGGTGGGGGGCCTTGAAGGTTTCTGCGGCGAATCTGCGCGCCGCCCGGGGCGCTAGGTGCGCCGGACTACCGGGGTGGGGTTGACGCGCCCGTGCGGGCCGTAGGCGTACGTTTCCGTGGTGCGGAACGGCGCCGGTAGGTACACCGTGTAGCCGTGCTCGGGCAGGAACACGGTCCGGTAGGTGCGGGTGATGCCGAGGACCCAGGTCGAGGGTTTCTCGGCGTTGGCGCCCGGCGGCATCATGCCCGCCCCGGGCCGGTCGGAGCGCGCCCGGCGGTGCCGCTCGACCGCGATGAACGGGCACAGCGTGACAGCGGCGCGTAGACACTCGGGGTGGCCGGGCGGGTCGGCGTACTGCATCAACTGCGCCGCGCGCGGGCTGCCGAGGAACGCGACCCAGTACTCGAATGCGGTGCCGCACAGCGAGCAGCGGCGTTCGGAGGCGAGTCGGGTCGACGTCGTCGTGTTGATCGTGGTGAAGTCCACCACCGGGGCGCCGGTGTGCGAGTCGGTGCCGTGCTCGTTGACCGGCGGGATCGGCAACCCCCGCCGGACGTCGCGCGGCCGGGTCGCCAGTGCGGGCGGCAGTGTCGGCCCGCACTGGTCGGGCGGGTGGCCGGTCACCGGGAGCCTCGCACCCGGTGACCCGGTGCCGGGTAGGACAACTCGGCCAGCACGTACGCGATCAAGGCCGTGCGGTCCGCGCGGGTCGGCAACTGCGCGGAGATCACCCTTAGCGGTTCGAGCAGATCGTCCAGCTCGCTGCGGCGCGCGGCGGCGCGTTCCATCGGGGCCGACGCCAGCCGGGTCCGCGCGGCGGTGTCCTCGGCGTGCCACCGCGCGGCGAGGTCCGTGTCGACCCGGCCGTGCCCGGCGTACGTCGGCGCGCCGTGCAGGGTCACCCTGTCGTCGGTGCGGGTCACCCGCGCCTCGTACACCTCCCCCACGGCGTAGGTGCCCGTGAGGGTGTAGAGCAGCTCCTCACCGTGCCCGGCGTCGGACACCCAGGCGTGCACCCGCTTGCCGCTCAGAACGCGGAGGCCCGCGTAGGCCCACCGCTCGACGGCCGGTTCGGCGCTCACCGGACCTCCCGCACGAGTGCGCGGGTGGGCATGTGCGTACAGGTCATGATCAGGTACTCCTTGCGGTTAGAGGGCTATGGCGATGAGGTCCGTGAGTCGGGCGCGGGCGCCGTCGGCAAACAGCACGGCCGACTCGGCACGGTCGCGGGTCACGGCGAGGGCCGTGCCGTGCAGCCGGGTCACGATGTGCTCGGTGTCCGGACGGCGCAGGTAGCACGTCACCGGCACCGGCCCGCCGTCGGAAAGCACGTTGGCGACCAGGTACGCCACCGTGTCCACGAATGACCCGGTCCAGTGCACGCCGTCCCCGGTGAGCCACACCCCGGCATCGGCCGGGGCGACCTGCGCCGCCGGCACGCTGGCCGACACCGTTCGCGCCACCGGCTCGGGGGTGCACGGCTCGTAGCCGTGCGGGCCGATGACCGGGCACAGCGGCGACCCGTCGAGATGCGAGTGCCCGGGGCACGCACCCCACGCGGGCAACCAGTCGACCGGCGGACGAGGCTGTGCCGGTTCCCGGCACTGGCCACATACCAGCGATACGGGCTGCTCGGCCGGGAAGGTGGCGGGGGCGTTGGGGGCGGTCACGGCATCCTCCAT
>DATMJT010000244.1:0-3203 GCA_035553735.1 Pilimelia sp. | reverse complement strand
CGGTGCAGGCCGTCACCGGTGCGCCGGGGGCCCGCCGCGGCGCCGTGCCGGGCACCGGCGCTCCGGCCGACCGCGGCACCGGCGACCCGCCGACGGGCACCGACCTGCTGGCGCGCGACGCCGCGCCCGCCGACCCGGCCTCGCCGGTGCACCCGGCGGGCGGGCTGGCCGGCTCCGTGCTGTCGCCGGCCACCTGGCGGCAGGCCATCGAGTTCCTACGCGAACGGACGGTCAGGCGATGAACCGACGACTGCTCGCCGGCGCGGCGATCGGCCTCGGGGTCGTCGCCGCGGTGCTGGCCGGCACGGGCGCGGCGGCGTGGGCCGCCCCGGCGCCCGCCCCCGAGCCGGGCATCAACATCGAGATCGGCGGCACCGGCAAGCCGAGCAGCTCCATCGTGATCCTGCTGGGCCTCACGGTGCTGTCCGTCGCACCCGCACTGCTCCTGCTCTGCACGTCCTTCACCAAGATCTTCGTCGTACTGTCGATCACCAGGAACGCGCTGGGGCTCACCACGGTGCCGCCCAACCAGGTGCTCGCCGGCCTGGCGCTGTTCCTGAGCATGTTCATCATGGGGCCGGTGCTCGGCGAGGTGAACGCCGAGGGACTCCAGCCCTACCTCAAGGGCGACAAGAGCCAGTCCGTCGCCTTCAAGGACGGAGTGGAGCCGCTGCGGAAGTTCATGGCCGAGCACACCCGCCCCGACGAGATCGCGCTGCTGACCAAGGTCGCCGGCCAGGAGCGCCCGGCCAACGTCGACGCGGTCCCGCTCACCACCCTGGTGCCCGCCTTTGTGCTCTCCGAGCTGCGCGCGGCGTTCATCATCGGCTTCGTCATCTTCATCCCGTTCCTGGTGATCGACATGGTGGTGTCCTCGGCCCTGATGTCCATGGGCATGATGATGCTGCCGCCGGTCACCGTCGCGCTGCCGTTCAAGCTGCTGCTCTTCGTCCTCGTCAACGGCTGGGGACTGATCATCACCGCGCTCGTGTCGAGCTATTGACCGCCGCTTTCCGAGGGGTTCCGATGACGGACAACCAGATCGTGCACATCGGCCTGCAGGCCATGACCATCGCCGCCAAGCTCGCCGCGCCGATCCTGTTGACCGCGCTGCTGGTCGGCTTCGCCATCTCGCTGTTCCAGTCCGTGACGCAGATCCAGGAAGCCACCCTGTCGTTCGTGCCCAAGGCCGTGGGGGTGAGCGTGGCGCTCCTGGTCGCCGGCAACTGGATGCTGCACGAGCTGACCTCCTTCACCACCGCGCTGTTCGACCAGATCCCCCACCTGCTGGGCACCGGCTGAGCCGTGTCCCTGGAGCTGTCCGTCCCCACGCTGCTGGCGATCCTGCTCGCCATGGTGCGGGCGGCCGCCTGGCTGACGGTGTGCCCGCCGTTCAGCTCCCGGCTGATCCCGGCGCGGGTCAAGGCGCTGCTGGCGCTGGCCCTGGCGCTGCCGCTGTCACCCGCGCTGACCGGGCAGGTGCCGTCCTTCACCACGGGCGCCATCCTGGCCAGTGCCGCGGAGCAGGTGGTGATCGGCGCCGCGCTGGGCTTCATCACGGCGCTGTTCTTCGCGGCGGTCCAGGCCGCCGGCGACCTGATCGACCTGTTCGGCGCCTTCGCCCTGGCGACGGCCTTCGACCCGCTGTCCGCGGTGTCCAGCTCCGTGTTCGGCCGGTTCTACAACCTGATGGCGGTGACCCTGCTCTTCGTCACCGACGGGCACCAGCTGGTGCTGCGCGGCTTCCTCCAGAGCTACCGCACGCTGCCCCTGGACGGGGCGTTCTCGACGGCCCGGCTCGGCCACCTGCTCACCGTGGGCATCGGCGAGATGTTCCTCTCCGCCCTGCAGATCGCCGGCCCGCTGATCGCGGTGCTCTTCCTCACCGATGTGGCGCTGGGCCTGCTCAACCGGGTCGCCCCGGCGCTCAACGCGTTCTCCCTCGGCCTGCCCGCCAAGATCTTCCTGGTGCTGGCGCTGGCCGGCACCGCCATCGTGGTGCTGCCCCGCGCGGTCGACGGCCTGATGGAGCAGGCCACCAGGGCCGTGGTCACCGTGAGCGGCGGATGACCGCCGGACGGGGCGTCACGATCACCCCAGTGAGCGCGACGAGGCGATCGCATGCCCGGTGAGAAGACCGAGAAGCCCACCGAACACAAGAAGAAGCAGGCGCGCAAGGAAGGCACCGTCGCCCGCTCGCCCGACGTGGGCGCCTGGGCCGGGATGGCCGCCGCGAGCGTGCTGCTGCCGTGGACCATCGAGCTGGCCATGGACCGGGCGCGGGGGCTGATGGAGCGGGTGCCGTGGATCGTCGAGAACCCCGACCCGGCCCGGGCGCTGGGCCTGCTGTCCGACTCCCTGCTGGCCATCGGCGTCGCGGTCGCCCCGCTGGCCTTCGGCCTGCTCGTGCTGGGCATCGCGGCCGCCGCCGCCCAGGGCGGCGTGCGCGTGGCGAGCAAGCTGTTCATCCCCAAGTTCTCCCGGCTCAGCCCGCTCAAGGGCATCAAGCGCACCATGGGGCCGCAGGCCCTCTGGGAAGCGGTGAAGGCGCTGGTGAAGACCGCCGTGCTCGGCGCGGTGCTGTACCTGGCCGTCCAGGACCTGGTCCCGATCCTGCTGGGCTCCGGGTCGCTGCCACTGACCGCGGTGGTCGGCGCGGTGACCGATGCGTCGATCTCCCTGATCCGGGCCGCGGCGGTGGCCGGTCTGGTGATGGCCGCCGCGGACTACTTCGTGGTGCGCCGCCGCACCGACAAGCAACTGCGGATGAGCAAGCAGGACGTCAAGGACGAGTACAAGAAGACCGAGGGCGACCCGCTCGTCAAGGCGCAGATCCGGCAGAAGCAGACCGAGATGAGCCGCAACCGGATGATGGCCGACGTGCCGCAGGCGGACGCCGTGCTGGTCAACCCCACGCACGTCGCGGTGGCGCTGCGGTACGACCCGGCCAAGGGCGCCCCGCGGGTGGTCGCCAAGGGCGCCGGCGCCGTCGCCACGAAGATCCGGGAGGCGGCCACGGAGCACCGCATCCCGCTGGTCCAGGACGTGCCCCTGGCCCGGGCGCTGTACGCCGCGTGCGACATCGGCACCGAGATCCCGCCGGACTTCTACGCCGCCGTGGCCAAGGTGCTGGCCTTCGTCATGAGCCTGAAGGCCAAGGGCTCCGCGGCCGGCACCCACCGGCCGCCGACGCCGTCGGTGAT
>DATMJT010000243.1:0-2618 GCA_035553735.1 Pilimelia sp. | reverse complement strand
GGGGCGCCGCCCTGGTCACCGCTGGCCAGGCTGGGGGCGCCCCCGGCCGGCTGCGGCACACCGATCGTGCGGCCGTCCGGCAGCCGGATGAACGCCGGCGAGCCGGCCGGCACCAGGCCCAGCTTGCGGGCCTGGGCGGCGAGGTTGCCCGGCGACTCCAGGTCGGCGATCTGCTTCTCCAGGTCCTGCTGGGTCCGGTCCAGCACGACCTGTTCGCGCTTGAGGTTCTCCAGCCGGAAGGCGTTCTGCATGATCTCCGTGTTGACCATGAGGATGCCCAGCACCCCGCCCACGACGACCACCAGCACCAGGAGCACGAACGGCGCCCGGGGCACCGACACCGGCAGCGGCGGCGCCACCTTGAGCCACGGCACGCCCGCGGTCCGGCGCGGCGCCGGCTCGGCGGCCTCGGGGGCCAGCGGCTCGGGGCGCAGCGCCGCCGAGCCCCGCGTCGGGTACGCCGCCGGCGGCTCGGCCCGCAGCGCCGCGACCCGGCCCCCCGGTCGCGGTGCGCGCGCCGTCCGGTCCTGGCGACCGGCGCCCGGGCGCGGTGGCTTCGCGTTCATGTCCCCTCCCCCTGATCGTCTAGGGCTCCGCCGCCCGGCCCCGGAGTGCCGGACCCGGCGCGCGGTGCCCAGGTCTGTGCGGTCACCGACCGGCCCGGCGGGCGCGGCGCGACCGTGCTGCGGGACCGTTCGCGGTCGGTCCCACCGCCGTCGGGCAGCCGCTCCACGGCGCGCAGGCGCGCCGAGGCGGCGCGCGGGTTCGCCGCGATCTCCGCCTCGGTGGGCAGCTCCGCACCGCGGGTGAGCAGCCGGACCGACGGTCCGGCACCGGGCAGCTCGACCGGCAGGTCGACCGGCCCGGTGCTGCGGGCCCGGGCGGCGATCGCACGCTTGGTGATCCGGTCCTCCAGGGAGTGGTAGGACAGGACCACCAGCCGGCCGCCGGGCGCCAGTGCGTCGAGCGCCGCGGGCAGCGCGGACTCGAGCACTTTCAGTTCCTTGTTTACCTCTATCCTTAACGCCTGAAACGTTCTTTTCGCGGGATTTCCTCCGGTTCTGCGGGCCGGTGCCGGAATGGCCTCGCGCACCAGCTCCGCCAGCAGCGCCGACGACGTGATCGGCTCCCGGGCCCGCTGTCGGCCGATCGCGCGGGCGATCCGGCCCGCGTACCGCTCCTCGCCGTAGTCGCGCAGCACGCGGACCAGCTCCGGTTCGGCGTAGCCGTTCACCACGTCGGCGGCGGTCGGGCCGGCGCTCTGGTCCATCCGCATGTCCAGCGGCGCGTCCCGGGCGTAGGCGAAGCCCCGGTCGACGGCGTCGAGCTGCAGCGAGGAGACGCCCAGGTCGAACAGGATTCCGTCGGCGCGGCAGTGGCCGAGCCGGGCGAGCACCGCGGGCAGCTCGTCGTACACGGCGTGCACCAGGTGGACCCGGTCGCCGAACTCCGCGAGCCGGGCCCGCGCGTGCGTCAGGGCCTCCGGATCGCGGTCCAGGCCGACGAGCACGGCGGCGGGGTGGGCCTGCAGCACCGCCCGGGCATGTCCGCCGAGCCCCACCGTCGCGTCGACGTGCACGGGCGGGCGGCCGTCTCGGGCCGCGGCGTCCAGCGCGGGAGCGAGCAGCGCCAGGCACCGCTCCATGAGCACCGGCACGTGCGTGCCCCGCAGCTCCCCCACGCCGACCCCCATCGACCCGTGACGTTCTTTCCTCGACTCCGGCAAGCCGGTGCCGCCTTCGTACCGCCAGATCCCCATCCGCTCTCACCCCACCGGCGAGCCGGCCGGGCGTGCGCCTGTCGTCGGGGAAGGGACGCCAGGTGCGCGAGCGGGTGGAGATCTCGCAGTACGAAGCGCGGCGGCGCTGGTGGCCTTCGCGGGTGCCACCGCGGCGGTGTCGCCACGCCTCACAAGCCGCCGGGCAGCACCCCCTCGCCGATGTCCGCGAACTCGTCTTCGCTCTCCGCCAGGTAGGTGTCCCAGGCCTGCTTGTCCCAGATCTCCACCCGGGTGCTCGCCCCGATCACGACGAGTTCGCGGTGCAGCCCGGCGTACTCCCGCAGGTGCACCGGTATGGTCACCCGGCCCTGCTTGTCGGGCACCTCGTCGTGCGCGCTGGCGAAGAAGACCCGGCTGTACGCCCGGGCGGCCCGGTGCGTCATGGGCTGGGCGCGCAGCTGCTCCGCGATCCGCTCGAACTCGGGCGTCGGGAACACGTACAGACAGCGCTCCTGTCCCTTGGTGATCACGACACCTCCCGCCAGCTCGTCCCGGAACCTGGCCGGAAGGATCAACCGGCCCTTGTCGTCCAGGCGGGGGGTGTGGGTGCCGAGGAACATTCGGCCCACCCCCTCGCTCGCGAGCGGCCGTGCCGCGCCATAGACCCTGGGGCCGGCGGCGCCCTCCCGGCCCCGCCAATGCGCCCCACTGTACTCCACTTCCCTCCACCCGCAATCCGAATGGCCGCCACCGCCTGGGGGAAAGGCGCCACGAATTCGCACGTCATCGGGGTGGTGTGAAGTGGAGGGGCCAGAACCGGTCACTCGGGTCCGTTATTCGACAGCGGGGTCGGAGCCGGACTCGCGGCAGCAAACCGGACGGCGGCGCGGCCAATTCG
>DATMJT010000242.1:0-10457 GCA_035553735.1 Pilimelia sp. | reverse complement strand
CTACATGACCCGCCCGGGCTACGACCCCACCCAGCCGCTGAAGTGGTCGGACCTGGACGCCACCCCGTTCCACCGCACCGAGAACAGCCCGGCCGTGACCAACGGCTACTACCTCTTCAACAACGTCCGGCTGCCGCAGCGCAGCGGCCGGCACCTGATCTACTCGATCTGGCAGCGCCGCCTGCCGGACAGCGCCGAGGCGTTCTACAGCTGCTCCGACGTGACCTTCGGCGGCACGACCACGCCGCCGCCGAGCAGCCCCGCGCCGACCACGCCGGCACCGAGCAGCCCCGCGCCGACCACGCCGGCGCCGAGCAGCCCCGCGCCGACCACGCCGGCGCCCACCACGCCGCCGCCGAGCACCGTGGTGCCGACGAGCCCGACCAGCACCGCCGCGCCGGCCTGGGCCGCCAACACCGCGTACGCCACAGGGGCCCGGGTCACCTACGGCGGCCGGGTCTACCAGTGCCGCCAGGCGCACACCTCACTGCCGGGCTGGGAGCCGCCGAACGTGCCGGCGCTCTGGACGGCGGTCTGACGCTCTGTCGGCGGGTCTGACGCTGGGACGCGGCCCGTCGCCATGAGACGATCGTGGCCGGTCACCACCCGGGGAGGGGTGGTGACCGGCCACGATCCACGTTCAGTCCCGGTGCGGCCGCGGCCGCACGCTGCTGCGGCCACGACCGCCGGCGGCCGCGCCCGCGCACCGCTGCGGCCCGCCCCGCCCGGTCGCCCTCAGTCCAGCTGGGCGGCCAGCTCCCGCGCCCGGTCGCGGGCGGCCTCCAGCGCGGCGAGCAGCGCCGCGCGCACCCCGTGGTTCTCCAGCTCCCGCACGGCGGCGATGGTCGTGCCGGCCGGCGAGGTGACCGCCTCACGCAGCTTCACCGGGTGCTCCCCGGAGTCGCGCAGCATCACGGCGGAGCCGATGGCCGTCTGAACGATCAGGTCGTGGGCGACCTGCCGCGGCAGGCCGAGTAGGATGCCGGCGTCGGTCATCGCCTCCACCAGCAGATAGAAGTACGCCGGGCCGGAGCCCGACAGGGCCGTCACCGCGTCCTGCTGGGACTCGGGCAGCCGGATGGTGCGGCCGAGCGGGGTGAACATCTCCTCGGCCAGCGCCAGGTGCTCCGCGGTGGCGTGGACGCCCGGCGAGATGGCGGTCATCGCGGCGTCCACCAGCGCCGGGGTGTTGGTCATGACCCGCACCACCGGGGTGCCGTCGGGCAGCCGCTTGGCGAAGTACGAGGTCGGCAGGCCGGCGCACAGCGAGATGACCACCTTGTCCGGCGGCAGCTTGGGGCCGATCTCCGCCAGCAGCACCCCGGCGTCCTGCGGCTTCACCGCGATGGCCACCACGTCCGCCTCGACCACCGCGGTGGCGTTGTCCACCGCCCGCACGCCGTAGCGGGCGGCCAGCTCGGCCCCCCGTTCCGGCCGCCGCGACGTGGCGATGAGCCGGGACGCCGGCCAGCCGGCCCGGAGCAGGCCGGAGAGCACCAACTCGCCGATCTTGCCTACGCCGAGGACCGCGACCGTGTGCCTGCCGGACGCCATGTGCCCACCCCTCCGGTGACGAGTCCCTCCAGTGACGAGCGGCCCGCGGGCCGGGCCGGCGGCGTCCCGCCCCACCGGCCCGGTCAGCTACCGAAGAACACCTCGGCCTCGGTGTACCGCTCGATCGGCACCGTCTTCAGCTCGCCGGTGCCCTCCACCAGCGGCACCCGCACGATGTCGGTGCCGCGCAGCGCCATCATCTTGCCGTAGTCGCCCTCGTGCACCGCGTCGATCGCCTGCAGGCCGAAGCGGGTGGCCAGCACCCGGTCGAACGCGGTGGGGGTGCCGCCGCGCTGGATGTGGCCGAGCACCACGGTGCGGGCCTCCTTGCCGGTGCGCTCCTCCAGCTGCTCGGCCAGCCACTGGCCGATGCCGCCGAGCCGGACGTGGCCGAACGCGTCGCGCTCCTGGTTGTGCAGCACCATCTGGCCCTCGATCGGGTGTGCGCCCTCGGCGACCACGACGATCGGGGCGTACTCGTACTGGAAGCGCTTCTCCACGTACGTGGCCACCTGCTCCACGTCGAACTCGCGCTCCGGCAGGAGGATCACGTTCGCGCCGCCGGCCAGGCCCGCGTGCAGGGCGATCCAGCCGGCGTGCCGGCCCATCACCTCGACCACGAGCGTGCGGTGGTGGCTCTCCGCGGTGGTGTGCAGCCGGTCGATGGCCTCCATCGCGATGTTGACCGCGGTGTCGAAGCCGAAGGTGTAGTCGGTGGCGTTGAGGTCGTTGTCGATGGTCTTCGGCACCCCGACCACGTTCACGCCCAGCTCGTGCAGCTTGGTCGCCACCCCGAGGGTGTCCTCGCCGCCGATCGCCACCAGGGCGTCCACGCCGGACTCCGCCAGGTTGGCCTTGATCTTCTCGACGCCGCCGTCGACCTTGAACGGGTTGGTACGCGACGAGCCCAGGATGGTGCCGCCGCGGGGCAGGATGCCCCGCACCTCTTTGATTCCCAGCGGCCGGGTGATGCCCTCCAGCGGGCCGCGCCAGCCGTCCCGGAAGCCCACGAACTCGTGCCCGTAGGTGGCGACGCCCTTGCGCACCACCGCCCGGATGACCGCGTTCAGGCCGGGGCAGTCGCCGCCGCCCGTGAGCACGCCGATACGCATCTGCCAGTCCTCCCGAGAAAAAAGATCCCCACGTAGCCCTGTGAACGCCCCGGGAGCGCGGGTCGGATCACCGCCGGCGCCGAGGACCGTTCAGTTCGAGGTCGACCGAGTTCTCATCCGCGCTGATGATCCGTCTGAATAACCCTCGCCGTTGCCGGCCCGGGGCGGGCCGCACCCCACGCACTGTAGTCCGCCGCCTGGAACACGACCAAAGCACCCGGTGACATCGGCATGTCCGCCCGGCACCGGGGCGCGGCCCGGCCCACCTCATGGTACGGAGATCACCCCCGCGACGGGCCGGAACTCTCCGGCACGCTCCGTCACCGGCTCAGCCCGCCACCGGCCCGGCCGCCGCCGGGCTCAGCCGCCACCGGCCCGGCCGCCGCCGGGCTCAGCCGCCATGGCCCGCCACCGCGCCAGGTTGTGCCGGGCGTCGGCCAGGGCGTCGTGGCGGTCCGCGCCGGCGTCGGGCAGCGGCGGCCGGTCCAGGTCGTCCCAACGCTGGCGCAGGTCCTTGGTGAAGCGGGGGATCTCCCGGGGCAGCGCCGCCATCGGCCCCCACAGCTGGGCCAGCGCGACGTGGTCGTAGGCGGCGTACCAGGCCCACAGCTCCAGCTCCCGCCCGGGCTGCTCGCGCAGCGGCGCCAGCAGGAAGGCGTACAGGTCCTCGCGGATGCGGGCCCGGGAGCGCCAGGCCGGGTCGGCCGGCGACGGCAGCTTGTCCAGCACGTTGCGGCGCACCCAGGGGATCGCCCGTGAACCGTCGAACTCGGTCGAGACGGCGTAGAACTCGCGGCCGTGCTCGTCGACCACGCCGATGGAGACGAGGTCGACGACCCGGCCGTCCTCGATGAACTCACAGTCGTAGAAGTAGCGGTACGTCATCGCGTACATCCTGGCCCATCCGGGTCGGGACCCTCCGGCGCGGGGGCGCCGCGCCGCGGGCTAGCGTGCGGGCATGACGTTCTCGATCGTCGCCCGCTGCCCCGAGGGCGACCACCTGGGCATCGCCGTGGCCAGCAAGTTCCTCGCCGTGGGCGCGGCGGTGCCGGCGGCCGAGGCCACCGTCGGGGCGGTGGCCACCCAGGCCTACGCCAACCTGGCCTACGGGCCGCAGGTGCTGGCCCTGCTGCGTACGGGGGTCGCCCCGGCGGACGCGGTGGCCGGCGTGGTCGCCGCCGACCCGGGCCGGGCCACCCGGCAGCTCGGCGTGGTGGGGCCCACGGGCGACGGGGTGACCTGGACGGGCCGAGGCTGTCACGCCTGGGCCGGTGGGGTGGCCGGCGACGGCTACGCCATCCAGGGCAACATCCTGGCCGGTCCGCACGTCGTGGAGGCGATGCGGGACGCCTGGTCCGGCGATGCCGGCCAGCCGTTCGCCCGCCGGCTGCTGGCCGCGCTGCGCGCCGGTGACGAGGCCGGCGGTGACCGCCGCGGCCGGCAGAGCGCGGCGATCCGGGTGGTGGCCAAGGGCCGGGGGTACGGCGGCACCAGCGACCTGGTCATGGACCTGAGGGTGGACGACCATCCCGACCCGGTGGCCGAGCTGGCCCGCCTGGTCGACATCCACGACCTGCTGTTCGGTCGACCGGACCCGGCCACCCTGCGCGACCTGACCGGGGAGCTGGCCGCCGACGTGCGCCACCTGCTGGCGCGGGCCGGGCATCCGGCCGCCGGCGACGACCCGGCCGACCTGGACGCCGCACTGGCCTCGTGGGCGGGCGTGGAGAACCTGGAGGAGCGGCTGGTGCCGGGCCGGATCGACCCGGTGCTGCTGGAGCAGCTGCGGGCCTGACCTCGCCGCGGCCGGCTCAGCCGGAAGGGGTGCCGGCGAGCGCCGCCCGGGCCGCAGCCAGGGCGGCGCGGTCGGCCTCGGCGTCGGCGCCGTCCCCGGCGGCCAGCCGGCGGGCGATCCGGTCCGCCCGCTCCGCGTACCGGAACCGCAGCAGCACCGGCAGGGCGGAGTCGATCTCCTCCCGCGGCACCGGACCGGCGGCGGCGTACCCGTCGAGCAGCTCGGCGGCCCGGTCCGGACCGCCCGCCGCGGCCACGGCGGCGGCCAGGTCGTAGACCAGCGGGCCGGTGGCCGCCGCGCCCCACTCGATGAGACCGGTGCGGCCGGTGTCGTGGTCCATCCGCAACGCCTCGGCCACCGGCTCCCCGTGCAGCACCCCGTACGTGAGCTGGTCGGTCACCGCCAGCTTGGCCAGCGCGGCGACCGCGTCGGCGACCGCCGGGCGCAGCCACGGCTCCAGGTCCAGGTGCGCCGCGTCCGGGCGCAGCCAGTGCCAGCGGCGCAGCCCGGGGTGGCTGAACCCGTCCAGTGCCCGGTGCACGCGGCCCAGCAGGTCGCCCCACCACTGCTGGTCCAGCGGGTCCGCCGGGTCCAACGGACGCCCGGGGACGTGCCGCAGCAGGACCAGCAGTCCACTGTCGAGTGCCACGCTGAGCGCGCCGTCGGCGGTGCGCACCGGGGCACCCGCCTCGATGTCGCGGGTGCGCAGCTGCTCCGCCGCCGACAGACCGGCCTCGACGTTGGCCCGGTCGCGGCCGGCGACCAGCTTCGCCACGAAGCGCTGCCCGCCGGCCAGCACGGCCCAGGTCCGGGCGGTCTCGCCGGCGCCCAGCGGGGTCAGTTCGTCGGGGGTACGCAGCCACCCGGTGCGCACGGCGGCACGGACCGCGTCGGAGTGAGCCACGGCGGCGATTATCCTCCGCCCGCCGGGGCCGGTCGGTGAAACGGCCGCAACCGGCCGGAGAAATCGTTGCCGCAATCTCTCCGACCGGTCGCGGGCTCCCCCGAACTCCCCCCGGTCCTTCCCCGCCGCGGTCGCGCCGGCCTCGACGCGCCCCCGTGCCGCGACCGCCCGCGCTCCCCTGCGGTGCGGCCCGGACCCAGCCTGCCGTACCGTCGGCTGGCCAGCTGTCACCCAACCGATGGCAGGGGTGTACAGCACGCGACACGCAGGCAATGATCTGGGGTTGACAGCTTGTGACCGCGGGGCGCGCTGCCCCGCGGCGCGAGGTCGGTCCTACCGGGGAGGAAGCACACGGTGGAGGTACGCCTGCCGGAGCCCGGCGACGCACTGACCGGTGTGGAGATGTTCGCCGGACTCGAACCCGAGGTGCGGCAACGGGTGATCGCCGCGGCGGTCCCCCGCACCTACCGTCGGGGGCAGCTGCTCTTCGTGGAGAACGATCCCGGCGAGTCGCTGATCGTCCTCAAGCGGGGGGCGGTCGCGGTGTTCCGCACCGCCCCGACCGGGGAACGGGCGGTCCTGTCGGTGATCCGCCCCCCCGACGTGCTGGGCGAGGTCTCGCTGCTGGACGGCTCGGCCCGGTCGGCGTCGGCCGAGGCGATCGAGGACTGCACCGCCCTGGCGTTGTCCCGCGGCGCGTTCATGGAGCTGGTGCACTCCAACCCGCGGATCCTCGACGCGGTCATGCGCTCGCTGGGCGCGCTGATCCGGCGGCTGACGGAGCAGAACGCCGACCACGTCTTCCTGGACCTGCCCGGCCGGGTGGCCAAGACGCTGGTCCGGCTGGCCGGGGAGAGCCAGGCGCCGATGATCACCATCGAGCTGAACCAGAGCCAGCTCGCCGAGATGGCCGGCGGCTCGCGGCAGAGCGTCAACCAGGCCATCGGCTCCTTCGCCAGCCGCGGCTGGCTGCGCACGGAGGGGCGGCGGATCGTCGTCACGGATGTGGCCGCGCTGCGCCGTCGGGCGGGCATGCCCGACCGCTGAGCGCCCGCCCGTGAGCGACGGCTCCGCCGCCCGTCGCGGCCGTCAGGGCCGCACGTCGCCCGGGCCCGCCCAACCGTCCTGGCCCTCGGCGGGCCGCTTTCCGGGCACCGTCAGCTCCTCGCCCTCGATCGCGCCGACCACGACGCCGCGCTGCTCCAGCTCGGCCAGCGTGCCCGCGTCGACGTCCACCTCGTTGCCGGCGGGGTGACTGCGTCCGTTGTCGTCGACCCACTCCTGCGCCAGTCGTACATGGACCATGGTGGTCTCTCCTCCCATCGTCGGGCGCCGAGGCAACCGGGCGCCGTCCTGCCTCGGCCGACCGACTGTAGCCGCTCCCGGTCCGAATGGGGGCTGTCTGTTGGCTAACAGCCGGCTTCCCGACAGGTAGGCCGACCTGCATACTCGGGCTGACGCGGCCGTGCCGGTCGGTCGCGCCAGGCGTCGGCGACGCGACGCGGCACGCCACCGCGCGCCGCGTCGGCGACGCTCCGTAGGCGCGTGCATGTGCCCGCCGCCCCGCCGGCACGCACCACCCGACGTGACCCACCGACGCCTGGCAGGAGGACGGCATCGCCACCGCATGCGCCCGGTGCAGCCGGCTCGCCGACGTGGACGACAGGTTCTGTGCCGGCTGCGGCACGGAGCTGAGCCCGGCGTGCCCGCACTGCGGGCGCAGCCTGGCCGCCGACGCGGCGTTCTGCACCGGCTGCGGCGCGCCGCAGCGGCGCGGCGACGACCCGCCCACGCCCGGCGTGCTGGAGGACCGGCGACGGATCAGCGTGCTGTTCGTGGACCTGATCGACTTCACCCCGTACGTCGAGCGGGCCGACCCCGAGCAGGTGCGCAGCCTGCAGACGGGCTTCTTCGCCGCCGCCCGTCGGGCCATCGGGCAGTACGGCGGGGTGGTGGAGAAGTACATCGGGGACGCGGTGATGGCGCTCTTCGGCGCCCCGGTGGCCACCGAGACCGACGCGCTGCGCTGCGTACGCGCCGGGCTGGAGCTGCAGCGGGTGCTGCCCCGCTACGCCCCCGAGGGGGGCCAGGGCCCCCGGTTCCGGGTGGGCGTGGCCACCGGCGAGGCCATTGTGGACCTGGCCGCGGCCCGCGACGGCGGGCAGGCCATCGTGGCCGGGGACGTGGTCAACACCGCCTCCCGGATGCAGTCGGTGGCGCCGCCCGGCGGCGTGCTGGTCTGCGGAAACACCCACGCGCTGACCCAGAGTTCCATCCGCTACGCCGAACAGCCGCCGGTGGTGCTGCGCGGCCGGTCCACGCCCACGGAGGTGTGGCTCGCGCTGTCGGTGGTGCAGCGCCAGCACGCCGACCGGGAGGCCGACCCGACCCCCCTGGTCGACCGGGAGCACGAGCTGGGCCTACTGGTCAACGCGCTGCACCGGTCGCTGCGGGACCGGATGCCGCAGCTGGTGACGCTGTTCGGCCGGGCCGGCATCGGCAAGAGCCGACTGGTGCGGGAGCTGTTCCGGCACGCCGACCGGCTGATCGACGACCCGGTGACCTGGCGCACCGGGCACTGCCCGCCGTTCGGCGAGAACGTCACCTTCGCCCCGCTGGCCGACATCGTCAAGGCCGAGGCCGGCATCCTGGACACCGACGACGCCGCGGCCGCCGAGGCCCGGCTGACCGCCGCGGTGGCGGACCTGGTCAGCGGCGCGGAGCCCGAGGGCGGCGGGGGGCGCGGGGACCCGGGCCGGCTGGTCGACGCGCTGCGCCCGCTGGTCGGGCTGCCCGGCCCGAAGCTGCCCGCGGAGGAGACCGAGTCGGCCTGGCGGCGGTTCCTCGTCGCGCTGGCCGCGCGCCGGCCCACCGTGCTGGTCTTCGAGGACCTGCACTGGGCCGACGAGACCATGCTGCGCTTCATCGAGCTGCTGGGCGCGTCCGCCCGCGACGTGCCGCTGCTGATGCTGTGCACCGCCCGTCCCGAGCTGATCGACCGCGACCCCAGCTGGGCCGGCACCATCACCGGCTCACTGACCGTCACCCTGCCGCCGCTGCGCGACACCGGCATCGCGTCCCTGTTCGCCCACCTGTTCGGCCAGGCGGCGTTCTCCGCCGACCTGCTCAGCCCGCTGGTGGAGCTGGCCGACGGCAACCCGCTGTACGCCCAGGAGTACGTCCGCATGCTCATCGAGCGCGGCGCCCTTCGCCGCAGCGGACGGGGCTGGCTGCTGGACAACGCCCCCGACCTGCCGATGCCCGACAGCGTGCACGCGGTCATCGCCAACCGGGTGGACCTGCTGGACGCCAAGGACCGCACGGTGCTGCTGGCCGCGGCCGTGGTGGGGATGAACTTCTGGCCCGGCGCGGTGGCCGCCGCGCTGGGCCGTCCGGTGGAGTCCATCGAACGGGCCCTGCGCCGGCTGGAGCAGCGCGACTTCGTCTACGAGCAGGCCGACTCCACCATGGCCGACCAGTGCGAGTACCGGTTCCGGCACGTGCTGGTGCGCGACGTGTGCTACCAGCGGTTGCCGCGCACCGAGCGGGTGGCCCGGCACGAGCGCACCGCGGACTGGCTGGACGCGCGGTCGCGCACCCGCGACACCGACCTGGCCGAGGTGCTGGCCCACCACCGCTGGGCGGCCCACGAGATCGCCCGCACGCTGGGCGTGGACCCCGCCCGCTACGCCCCCGCCGCCCGCGACGCGCTGCACCGGGCCGCCCGGCGGGCGTACTCCCTGCACGCCCTGGACGTCGCGGCCAACCACGCCGGCCGGGCGCTGGCGCTCTTCGACGGCGAGGCCGACCCGCTGGAGCGGCTGCGGCTGGAGCTGTTCGCCACCGAGATCGAGTTCTACCGGGACAGCAACGGCTTCTTCTCCGGCGGCGGGGTGGAGCAGCTGACCACCCTTGCCGAGCGGCTGCACGCCCGCGGCGACTCCGGCCGCGCGGCGCGCGCCTGGACGCTGCTGGGCCAGGCCTCCTGGCTGCTGCGCGCCGACCGGGCCGCCGCGCTGCGCTGCCTGGACCGGGCCGTGGCGCTGTTCGACGCGCTGCCCGACAGCGCGGACAAGGCCGACGCGTACGCCGAGCTGGGCCGGCTGCACATGCTCAACTACGACCGCGACCCGGCCGTGGCCGCCGCCGGCACCGCCCTGGCCATCGCCGAGCGGCTCGGGCTGACCGAGGTGCAGGCCAACGCCCGGATCACCATCGGCACCGCCCGCTACCAGGCCGGCGACCGGGCCGGGCTGGACGAGCTGCACGCGGTCGCCGAGTTCTGCCGCCGGCACCGCCTGGTGAGCCTGCGCCGGGCCACCCAGAACGTCTCCTACGCCGTGCGCGAGGAGGGCGACTGGATCCGTTCGGAGGACCTGCTGGCCGAGGGCCGGGAGGGGGTGCTCGGCGGGCAGAGCCTGACCACCGGCTACTCCGGGGAGGCGATGCGGGCGTACTTCGCCGGTGACTTCCCCGCCTTGCTGGCCGCCGCCGACGCCTTCGTGGACACCCCCGCCGGCCGCTGGGACCTCCAGGTCCGGGGGCTGCGCGCGGCGGTCCGGGTGCTGCGCGGCGAGCCGGTGCCGGCGGGCACCGACGGCGACGACGTCACGGCGGTGCTGGCCCTCGGCCGCGAGTCCGGCTTCCGTCGGCTGCACTGGACCGCCTGCGGCATCGGTGCCCTGTGCCGCAGCCTGCAGGGCCGTCCCGCCGAGGCCGCCGCCCTGATCGACGAGCTCGCCACCGCCTGGCGCGCCGTGCCCGCACTGGCCAGCGGTGAGTGGATCACCGCGGCGGCGTACGCCGCCGCGCTGGCCGGACGGGACGCCGCCGTCACGGTCCGGGCCATGCTGGACGAGGTGACCCACCGCACCCCGTGGGCCCAGGCCGCGCTCCAGACGGTGACCGGCGCCGTGGCCGCCGCCGACGGCGACCACGGCCGGGCCGGGCAGCTGCACCTGGCCGCCGCCGAGACCTACGCGCTGATCCCGGACACCACCGACCGGATGCTGGCCCTGGCGCTGGCCGCCGCGGCGTTCACCGCCGCCGGGGACCCGGCGGCGGCGGAGAAGCCGCGCGGCGAGGTGGGCGC
>DATMJT010000241.1:0-5721 GCA_035553735.1 Pilimelia sp. | reverse complement strand
CCGCCGGACGGGCCGGATCGATCCGGCCGCGCACCTCCTGGGCCAGCGTGCGCACGTCGTTGCCGGCCGCCCCCTCGGGCGCCTCGATCCCCACGTACGCCACCCCGCGCAGATCCCGCGCCTGCCTGGCCAGCGACTCGGCGCCGCCGAGCACGAGCTGGGCGCGCAGCTTCTCCAGCTCCTTCTCCGCATCCCGCAGCGCGGTGACGGTCTGCTCCACCCGCTCGGCGACCTGGTCGCCGGGCACCCGGAACAGCTCGGCCAACCGGGACACCAGCAGGTGCTCGCGGGCCAGGAACTGGAACGCGTCCAGGCCGACCAGCGCCTCCACCCGGCGCACCCCGGCGCCGATCGACGACTCCGAGAGGATCTTCACCAGGCCCAGCTGCCCCGAGCGGGCCGCGTGGGTGCCGCCGCACAGCTCCCGGGCGTAGTCGCCGACCTCCACGACCCGAACCTCGTCGCCGTACTTCTCGCCGAACAGCGCCATCGCGCCCAGCCGGCGGGCCTCGGCCTGGCTGGTGACGAACGCGTGCACCTCCAGGTCGCTCATCAGCACCTCGTTGACCTGGTGCTCGACGTCGGCCAGCGCGACGGCCGGCACGGCGCCGGGGGTGTTGAAGTCGAAGCGCAGCCGGCCGGGGGCGTTGAGCGAGCCGGCCTGGGTGGCCGCGTCGCCCAGGATGTTGCGCATGGCCTGGTGCACCAGGTGGGTGGCGGTGTGCGCGCGGGAGACCGCCCGGCGGCGCGGCACGTCGATCTCGGCGTACGCGGCCTCGCCGGCGCGCACCTCGCCGCGCACCACCCGGCCGCGGTGCACGATCAGCCCGGGCACCGGCTGCTGCACGTCCAGCACCTCCAGCTGGCCGCCGCCCACCGTGATCAGGCCCAGGTCCGGCTGCTGGCCGCCGCCCTCGGCGTAGAACGGGGTGGCGTCGAGCACCAGCTCGACCGTCTCCCCCTCGCCGGCCGCCGCGCGCGGGCCGCCGGCGCCCAGCAGCGCGCGCACCCGCGACTCCCGGGAGACCTCGGTGTAGCCGGTGAAGGTCACCGCGCCGCCGTCGTCGAGCACCTCCCGGTACGCCGACAGGTCGGCGTGGCCGGTC
The DNA here is from genome assembly GCA_035553735.1 of Pilimelia sp. Lineage (GTDB taxonomy): Bacteria > Actinomycetota > Actinomycetes > Mycobacteriales > Micromonosporaceae > DATMJT01. The sequence continues at coordinate 4,615 of DATMJT010000241.1, read as the reverse complement.
TTGCGGGCCGCCGCGTCCGCCTTGGCCCGGGCCCGCTGGTCGGCCATCAGCCGGCGGAAGCCCTCCTCGTCCACGGACAGGCCCTGCTCGGCGGCGATCTCCAGGGTCAGGTCGATCGGGAAGCCGTAGGTGTCGTGCAGCTGGAACGCCTTGTCCCCGGACAGCCGCGGCGCCCCGGCGGCCTTGGTCTCGGCGATCGCCGTGTCCAGGATCGTGGTGCCGGCCCGCAGGGTGGACAGGAACGCGTCCTCCTCGGCGTAGGCGTAGGAGGAGATCCGGGCGAAGTCGTCGGTCAGCTCCGGGTACGACGGCGCCATGCAGTCGCGGGCCACGGGCAGCAGCTCCGGCAACGCCCGGTCCTGCCAGCCGAGCAGCCGCACGGCCCGGATGGCGCGGCGCATGATCCGGCGCAGCACGTAGCCGCGGCCCTCGTTGGAGGGGGTCACGCCGTCGGCGATGAGCATCAGCGCGGTGCGCACGTGGTCGGCGATCACCCGCAACCGCACGTCGTCGGGGTGCGACTCGCTGGCCGCGTGGCCCGAGCGTGCGCCGTAGCGCTTGCCGGTCAGCTCCGCGGCGCGGTCCAGGATCGGCCGGACCTCGTCGATCTCGTAGAGGTTGTCCACCCCCTGCAGGATCGAGGCGATCCGCTCCAGGCCCATGCCCGTGTCGATGTTCTTCGCCGGCAGGTCGCCGACGATGCGGAACTCCTCCTTGCTCCGCACGTCGGTGATCTCGTACTGCATGAAGACCAGGTTCCAGAACTCCAGGTAGCGGTCCTCGTCCGCCTCGGGGCCGCCGTCGGGCCCGTACGCCGGGCCGCGGTCGTAGTACAGCTCGGAGCACGGTCCGGCCGGGCCGGGGATGCCCATGTGCCAGAAGTTGTCCTTCTTGCCCCGGCGCACGATGCGCTCCGGCGGCACGCCGGTGGCCCGCCAGATCTGCGCGGCCTCGTCGTCGTCGAGGTAGACGGTGACCCAGATCCGCTCGGGATCGAGCCCGAAACCGCCGTCGCCGACCGGCTTCGTGGACAGCTCCCAGGCCAGCGGGATCGCGCCCGCCTTGAAGTAGTCGCCGAACGAGAAGTTGCCGTTCATCTGGAAGAAGGTCCCGTGCCGGCTGGTCTTGCCGACCTCGTCGATGTCCGGCGTGCGGATGCACTTCTGCACGCTCGTGGCGCGCGCGTAGGGCGGGGTGCGCTGCCCCAGGAAGAACGGCACGAACTGCACCATGCCGGCGTTGACGAACAGCAGGTTCGGGTCGTCGATCGCCGGCAGCGGGGCGCTGGGCACCACGGCGTGGCCATGGGCCTCGAAGTGGGCGAGGAACCGCCGCTTGATCTCCGCCGTCCTCATCGCGTGCCTTCCTGGTTCTGCGCGATCTCCTCGAGGTCGTCGAACGCCACGCCCTCGGCGAACGCCGCGTGGATCTCCTGCTCCCGCTCCGCCATGGCGCCGCGGACGTCCTCCACGAAGCTACGGGCGGACTCCAGCAGGCCGCCAACGGATTCCGCCACGGAGCCGGCCACGCCCTGCGGCGTGAACGCCTGCGCCTTCTTCGACACGGCCCGCACCACCAGGGCGCCCACGGCCAGCCCGACGCCCAGCCAGAAGATCCGCCTCACGGCTCCATCCCTTCTCGTCGCACCCGCGACCTCAGTGTCGCCCGACGGCGGCGGCGCCGGACGCCGCCCTCTCCGCGTGGCCCACGCCCTGGGCACCGCCGGAGGCCGCCGGCCACCCGGCCGCCCCGACGGACCCGGTCAGTGGGCGCCGCGGCGGGCCCGGCGCTGCTCCTTGAGCGTGGCCCGGACCTCCCGGTCGGTGTCGGCCTGGCGGCGCGCGGCCGCGGCCCGGCGCACCCCGTACGTGAAGGCGGCAACCTTGACGAGCGGGTTGGCGGCCGCCGCCGACACCACGGTAGCGAGGTTGGCCACGTTCGCCGTGACACTCTGCACGTGCGTGGTCATCGTGTCGAGCTTGGCCAGCTGCACGTTCACCCCGTCCAGGGTGACGTGCACCTGCCCGAGGGCGGTGTTGACGCCCTCAATGGTCTCGTTGGCGTTGCCGAGCATCGGACCGGTACGGTCGTTGAGCTCGTTGATGGTGCGCGTCGCGGCGTCGATCGTGTGCCGCAGCCGCAGGATCGGCACCGCCAGCACGAGCACCAGCATCAGGAACGCTCCGGCCGCGACCAAACCCGCGATGCCTCCCAGCGACACGCCTGTCCTCCTTCACCATGGGGCTGCTGCCCGGGCGTGGTACCCCGGCGCGCCGAGTCCTACCGCCGACCGCCGGGGGCCGGGCCGCCGCCGGCCGTGGCGACCGGTCGCCGACCGTCGTCACCGACCGGGAACCGGACATCCCGAAACACCGACGTGCAGACCCTACCGTCCGTGACGGACGCGCGCCTCACGACGGTGTGGGTGTCGGTGGGTCGAACGGCTCCCCGGTGAGTAGCGGATCGGGGTCCTCCCCGGTCAGCTCGGGGTCCTCGCTGGGCGCGGGCCGACCCCGGTCGTCCCCGATGGCGTTGCGGACCTTGACCGACACCACCGAGCCGGCGCACGGCTCCAGCCCCGGCACGCCGGCTCCCTCGGTCGGCCCGACCGTGGGCCGGTTCCGCAGCGGGTCCTCGGCGCAGGTCGGCTCCCGCACCCAGAGATCCAATGTGTACTCGTCCCGGCGCCAGCAGGTGTAGTGGCCCTCGACGTCGGGCTGGTCGGGGCACAGCGCGACCTGCCAGCGCTGCCAGCCCGAGTCGGCCAGGGCCCGCTCGTACACGGCGGCGGTCTCGTCCGGGCCCCGCGCGGACTCCACCCGCCGCTCCCGGTAGCGGCACTCGATGATGCACCAGCGGCTGCCGGTGAGCTGGTCCTGGGTGGCGGTGGCCGCCCACCCGGGCACCTCCAGCGAGTCCAGCGTGGTGAAGACGGGGTCGCGGGTCGCGGTACGGATGCCGAAGTACAGCGGCAGCGCCCCGAGCAGCAGCACGGAGGCCACGACGAGGGTGAGGATGCGCACCCGCTTCTGCTCGCGCATCTGCCGGCGCAGCTCCGACCGGGCGCCCTGCAGGGCGGTCACCCCGGCGGCGAGCTGCCGGCCGGGGCCGCGCGGCCGGCGCGCCCGGCCACCGGCGTCCTCGGGGGCCGGGCGGTGCGCGGGCGCCGCCGGCCGCGCCGGGTCCTGCGGCACCGGATCCCGCGGCGCGACCCCGGACGCCGGCCGCTCACCCGGCGCCGAGATCTCAGCCGGCCCCGAGCTCTCAGCCGGCACCGCGCGCTCGCCCGGCCGGGAGCGGTCACCCGGCACCGGGTGGAGTGCCGGCGCCGGCACGGTCGCCGGTGCGGGGGCAGCGCCGCGGGGCGTGCGCGCGGGAGCCGCCGCCCGATCGCGCCCCGGCGGGTGCTCCGGGGTCGCCCCGGCGCCGCCCGCCGCGGTGGCCTCCGACGGTCCCGCGCTCCGCGGGCCGCCGTACGTGGTGCCCGCGTACCTGGTACCGCTCGCGCCGCCGCCGCGCGCGGCCGGCGGCTCCGGCCCGGACCGCCGCTCGCCCGCGGCGGTCCGACCGTGGTCGGTGCCGTGGCGGCCGGGCGCGCGGGTCCCGCGGCCGGGCTCGAAGGCGTCCGGCCACGCCGGACCGAGCGCTGTCGGGGTCGGGCCGCGGCCGGACGTGGCGGGTCCGGGGACCACCGGCACGACCGGCGGGGTCCCGGCGCTCGGCCGCGCGGCCGGCGGGCCGGGGACCGGTCGGTTGTCCGCCGCACGCGGCGGGTCGACCGGCCGTGCGGGGTCGTGCCGCGCGGTGTCCTGCCGTGCGGGGTCGTGCCGGGGCGCGGCCCGGCCGGCGGGGCCGCCTCCGGCCGCCCCCGAGGCGGGCCCGACCGGCGACCCCGGCCGTCGGGGCGCCGGCCCGGGCCCGGCAGCGGCGGGCGGGGCAGGGCTGATGAGATCGGCGAAGGGCGGATCCGGGCGCCGCGGCGCACCGGCGCGGGGTGCGGGCGAGCCGGGCGCGACCGGTCCGCGACCGGGATCGGTGCGGGCGCCGGAGCGGCCCCGCTCCGGCGCATCCGGCTGCCGCACGGGGTCGGGGCCGGGGCGCTCCAGGCGCGGCGGGTCGCCGGCCGGGCGGTGCGGTCCCGGCCGGTCGGGGACGGCGGGGCCGGACCGGCCGGCGGCCGGGGGCACCGGGCGTTCGTGGGTCTCGGGGCCGGACCGGCCGGCGGCCGGTCGGGCGTCGGGCCCCGGCGTCGGCTCGCCCGGCGGCCGGTCCCGGGTCGGCGGGGGCTCCGGGAGCCGGACCGGAGCCGACTCCGCGCGCAGCGCGGCGGAGGTCGGCGACTCCCCCCGCCCGGCCCGGCGCAGCCAGTCGGCCGGGCGGGTCGGCCGGCGCGCGCCCGCCGCGCCGCCACCCGGCTGCCCGACGGGAGGCCCGGGGACGATCGGCGGTCCGGTCCGGCCGGACGCCGGCCGGTCGGGCTCCGGCGCCCCGGACGGTGCGGGGCGGGCGCCCGGTCGCCCGACCCCGAGGCCGGGGCCCGAGCCGGGGTCACTGGGTGGCCCGCCGTGCCGGGCCGCCGGCGGCACCTGCGGCGCCGCCGGAGCCGGCGGCGCAC